>JAAYZJ010000101.1 GCA_012514915.1 Lentisphaerota bacterium
CCGGTGAAGTCGGCGTTGATGTAGTAGTGGACGGCCCGGTAGCCGTGCGACGCCAGGGCGTAGGTGGTCAGCTCGACATACTCGGGAGGATAGCCGTAGCGCTTGCACGCCAGCAGATGGGTCGGCCCCTGGGTGGCGCCGTGGTACTTGGCCAGCCCGCGCGCGATGGTTCCCTCGTACGACTGGGACTGTGCGCCGGCGTAGTAGGGCGTGCCGTTGAGCCCCCAGGTCATCTCGCTGCCGAACGACGTCATGCCGCGTCGCCGGAAGAGCGTGAACTCGTCGTACCAGTTGCGCCGCACGCCGTGCCCGTCCTGGGGGAAGATCGCGCCGGAGTTGGCGCGCGAGCCGGCGGGGAAGACCGCCTCGACCAGCTCGACGGCCTTGGCGCAGTTGTCGGCGAAGAGGAGGTTGCCGAACTGCTTCGAGTGGTAGAAGAGCACGGGGTTGTCGGCGGCGTCCTGCGGCTGGCCGTTCGACAGCGCGACCAGCGGCCAGAGATCGTCGTCGGCCGTCTTGCCGGCGGCGACGGCCCCGGCCAGCGCGGCGCGGTCCACCAGGTCGGCCGGCTTGAGGCCGAGCCCCTTGAGGTAGTCGCGGAACTTGCCGCTGATGATGGCCGAGCCGCGCATCTGCGCCAGCGAGGGCGGCCCCGACTCCTCGATCATCTTGAAGGTCTGCGGAATGTCGCCGAGGCCCTCGGCCACGAGGCCGTCGCGGATCCGTTCGAGCGCCCGGCGGAGGTCGTCGTAGTCGCCCTCGTAGTACTTGAACTTCAGGCCGAGATTCTGCAGGGCGCGGTAGGCCATGGAGCGGTTGACGCCCAGGCGTTTGGCGTTCTCGGGCAGGTAGGCGTCGGGCGGCACCTGGAAGTAGACGCCGCTGCCGCCCACCGCCTCGAAGAAGGGCCAGCGGGCGGCGCCGAACGAGGCGCTCGGGGTGACGAGGTTGCCGAACAGGAAGGGGCGCTTGCCGATCGGGCGGTAGGCGGCCAGCCGTTCGGCGAACTCGCCGGCGATGGTCTCGGTCGTCGTCGCGACGCGCCCCTGGAAGAGCTCGTCCTCCAGGCGGCTGTCGCCCGTCGCCACCAGCACGCTCAGCGGCGCGTTGGACTGGAGGTTGAAGACGGCGGCGCCCGCGCCGTTGGCGTCGGCGGCCACGTGCAGCGTGGCTTCGGCCTGGCACCGGGCGATGATCGTGGCGGTGTCGAAGGTGTTCAGGTCGTACCGCTGCCAGCCGCTGTCGTAGCCGCCCGCCAGGGTCTCGTTGGCGGGGAACTCGGCCCGCTTCCGGGCCACCTGTCCCTCGAGCGCCGTGTAGGCGTACTCGTAGCGCTCGAGCAGGCGGGGCTCCGCCGTGAACGCCAGCGTGCGGCGCGGTCCGCGCCAGCCGTTGCCGTGGCGGTAGGTCAGCGACGCGCGGCCCGGCGACGCCCCCGGCTTGATCTGTAGCCGGAAATAGACGGGTTTTTGGCAGTGCGGCATGATGCCGGGCCGGTAGTAGCTCTCGACGCGGCCGCGCTCCTGCCAGGCATTCAATTCGCGACCCGGCTCCAGGTTCAGATCGTCCGTCAGGAACACGAGGTCGATGATCCGCGCGGCCGTGTAGCGGCCGGTGGTGTTCTTCGAGAGGGTGACCGTCGCCGCCCCGCGCCGCAGCTCGGCCACGCCGCGCTGGTAGACGTAGTCGGTGTTGTGGTAGCTCCAGGGGCCCTGGACGCGCCAGGCGCCGTTGAAGCACTTGGCGTCGGCCCGGTCGCCGAAGCGCTCCGTGTAGACCGTGCCGCCCTGCTGGGCGATCGCCAGGGTGAAGTGGACGTCGAAGGCATAGGGCGACTCGTAGCGGATCCAGACGGCGTAGCGGCCGTCGGCCGGAATCTCCAGCGAGGCCGTGGCGTTCGCCGCCGCGTCGGACTCGCCGCCGCGGATGCGGTTGGCGCTCC
>JAAYZJ010000102.1 GCA_012514915.1 Lentisphaerota bacterium
GCTTTGCGCGCTCAACATCGTGCTGGCGTTGTTGCTGATGCTGGCGGACGCTCTGATTACCGACACCTCGGAGCGGGTCATCACGATCAACGGCTCGCGCGAGCTCCGCGTCGCGGGCGGAAAGCCGCTGCTGGCCACGCTCAAGGAGCAGCAGATCTTCATCCCCTCGGCCTGCGGCGGCCGCGGCTCGTGCGGTCTCTGCAAGGTGGCCGTGCTCGAGGGCGGCGGCACGATCCTCCCGACGGAGGTCCCCTGGCTCACCCCCGACGAGCAGAACAACCACATCCGCCTCTCCTGCCAGCTCAAGGTGCGCCGCGACCTCGCGATCCGCATCCCCGAGGAGCTCTTCAACGTCCGCCAGTACCAGGCCGAGGTCGCCGGCCTGACCGACCTGACGCACGACATCAAGCAGGTGACCCTCGCGCTGGTCGATCCGCCCGAAATCGCCTTCACCGCCGGCCAGTACATCCAGGTCGAGGTGCCACCCTACGCCCTCACCGACGAACCCGTCTACCGTGCCTATTCGGTCGCCTCCGATCCCGTCGACACCCGCCGTATCGATCTGGAAATCCGCTATGTGCCCAACGGCATCTGCACAACCTACGTTCACCAGCACCTGAAGGTCGGCGACGCGGTTACCTTCAACGGCCCCTACGGCGAGTTCGGCCTGCGGCCCACCGAGCGCGAGATCATCTGCATCGCCGGCGGCTCGGGGATGGCGCCGATCCGCGCCATCCTCCTCGAGATGGCGCGCACGCGCAATCCGCGCCCCTGCCGCTACTTCTTCGGCGCCCGCTCCGTGCGCGACCTGTTCCTGGTCGACGAGATGCGCCGCCTTGAAGGGGAGATTCCCAACTTCCATTTCATTCCTGCCCTGTCATCGCCCACGCCCGACGACCACTGGGAAGGCGAGACGGGGCTGATCACCGCAGTGGTCGAGCGGCACGTCCCCGACGCGGCGAATGCCGAGGCCTATCTCTGCGGCAGTCCGCTGATGATCGACGCCTGCATCAAAACACTGCGCGGCCGCGGCATGCCGGAGACGCAGATTTTCTACGACAAGTTCACCTGACCGCCTGGGGGAAGCGATGAAGCAAAGCCGGAAAGACGATCGGATCCAGGCCCAGATGCGGCCGGGCGTGATCACACGCGACGGCCTGCTGGGCGACGACATCCGCGCCCTGCGCGACATCATCGAAGCCGACGAGGCGGCCGTGAACCGGCTGGGCCTGAGCCATGCCGGGATCGCGGCGCGCCTGCGCGAGCTGCGCGCGGCCGGCGCCCGCGGCCTGGGCGATCCGGTCGTCGTCGACGACACATTTGAAATCAGCGTCGACGCCACGCGCGGCCGCCTGCCCTGTCCCTTCGGCCACCCCGGGCTCTATCCCGCCGAGGTGGTGACCGTCCGCAATCTGAAACTCGGCGAGACGGTCGTCTTCACCCGGCTGAACATCCACCTCATCGCCGCCCACGGCTTCTACGAGGGCATCGGCTCCCCCTACCGCCTCGACCCCGCCACGCTTGCGCGCGTATTGGGATAATGACTGCCCGGTTCAACCTGTCAGAGGTTGCAGAAAAGGGCAGGCGATGCACGAGACGGGAAAAACCGCGTTGCCCAACCGACAAAGTCTGAGGAGGAACGGCTGGGATTACAGCAATCCACACGATTCTATTGATGCTTGATCTTGGGGCGGTGTTTCGCGGATAATAAGTGGCCATCGCGCCGAATCAACCGAATCATGATGGTTCCGCGTGACGTTTGGGTGGCACCCTTTGCAGGCGCCATCCCGGGCGCCCGCGCCATGCGGAGCAGGGGACAGGTGAGCAGATGTCGAACAACATGTGGCTGGTCTTCGCCATGGGCCTCGGGGTCGTCTCCCTGGCCTATGCCTTGTATCTTTATGCCTGGGTGAACCGCCAGGAGGCCGGCGGCCCCCGCGAGCAGGCGATCGCCGGCTACATCCAGGAGGGCGCGCGCGCCTACCTGGCCAAGCTCTACGGCACGCTGGCTGTGCTGGTGGCTGTGCTGGGCGTGCTGATCGCCCTGATCTTCAGCCTCGACATGCTGGAAACGGTCCAGGCCCGGCAATTCATCCTCAACGCGCACCCGCTCCGCGGCGTATGGACGGCGGTGGCCTTCGTGCTGGGCGCCGGCTGTTCGGGCGTGGCCGGCTATCTCGGCATGAGCATTGCCGTGCGGGCGAACCTGCGCTCGGCGGTGGCGGCCAAACTGGGCCTCAATCCCGCCTTCCGCGTGGCCTTCTACGCCGGCGCCGTGCTCGGCCTGGCCATGGTCGGCACCGCCGTGATCGGCATCTCGGCCATCTTCCTGCTGACGGGCGATCCCGAGATCGTCCTCGGCTTCTCGCTCGGGGCCTCGGCCATGGCGTTGCTCGCCAAGGCCGGCGGCGGCATCTTCACCAAAACGGCGGACATCGCCGCCGACCTCGTCGGCAAGGTGGAAGTGGGCATTCCCGAGGACGATCCGCGCAATCCCGCCGTGATCGCCGACAACGTGGGGGACAACGTCGGCGACGTCGCCGGCATGGGCGCCGACATCTTCGACTCCTATGTCGCCTCGGCGGTGGCGGCCATGATCCTCGGCGCCACCGCGGCCCGGACGGACCCCGGCCAGACCGGCTTCTACGTCGTCTTTCCGCTCGTGCTCTGCGCCGTCGGCATGCTGGCGAGCTTCATCGGCATCCAGTTCGTCCGCGTCGGCCGGAACGGCAAGCCCGGCGCCGCCCTGAACCGCGGCACGGTCGTCACGTGCATCATCTTCGCCGGCCTGGCCACGCTGCTCAAGCTCCTGATCGGCTTCAACACCGGCGTGCTCATCGCGACGATCGCGGGACTGGTGATCGCCGTGCTGATCGGGTTCTGCACCGACTACTTCACGAACGACGAGCGCCGCCCGGTGCAGCAGGTCGCCGCCATGTCCAAATCCGGCTCGGCGATCACGATCATCACCGGCCTCAGCTATGGGCTGATCTCCATCCTGCCGAGCATCATCGGCATCGTGGGCGCAACCCTGGCCGCCTACTTCGCGGCCGAGGCGTTCGGCGTCAGCGGCATCTACGGCATCGGCATCGCCGCGGTCGGCATGCTCTCGATCACGAGCGTGATCGTCTCGGCCGACGCCTACGGCCCAATCGTCGACAACGCCAAGGGGATCGCGGAGATGTCCGACATGGGTCACGAGGTGGTCGAGCGGTGCGACACGCTCGATTCGGCCGGCAACACGGCCAAGGCGATCACCAAGGGGTTCGCCATCAGCGCCGCCGCGCTGACCGTGCTGGCCCTGTTCGCCGCCTACGCCGAAGTGCTCGCCGCCATCGGCATTCCGCTCGACATCGACCTGCAGAAGCCGCTGGTGCTCGCCGGCGTCCTGCTCGGCGCCACCTGCCCTCCCGTCTTTTCGGCGCTGCTGACGCTGGCCGTCACGAAGAACGCCTTCCTGATGATCGAGGAGATCCGCGCCCAGTTCCGCGCCCGGCCGGGCATTCTCAAGGGGACCGAACGGCCCGACTACGCCCGCTGCGTCTCGATCGCCTCATCTGGAGCACTCGCCTCGCTGATCCTGCCCGCCGTGATCGCCGTGATCGTGCCGCTGGCCGTCGGTCTGCTGCTTGGTACCGACGCGCTGGGCGGCTTCCTCGGCGGCTCGATCTTCACCGGCGTGATCTTCGCGCTCTTCATGTCGAACGCCGGCGGCCTGTGGGACAACGGCAAGAAGTACATCGAGGCGGGCCACCACGGCGGCCCCGGCTCCGAGGCCCACAAGGCGGCGGTGGTCGGCGACACGGTCGGCGATCCCTTCAAGGACACGGCCGGGCCGTCGATCAACACCCTGATCACGGTCATGTCGCTCGTCAGCTCCCTCTTCGCGCCAGTCATCGCCGCGCTGACCCTCGGCAATTTCCTCTGATTTCCTCTGACGTTTCCGCCGCATTGCCAGCCCCTCCGGGAAGCGCTACAATGGCGCGCACAGCGGGCGTGGCGGGATGAATCCGCCGCGCCCCGGGAATGGAACCGACGCTCATGACACCCACGGATTTGCGCGGGCAGGCCATCGGCATGGCCGCCTTCATCGACTACGCGGACGGCGCGGTCGTCAGCAAGACGCTGCTCGACAAGACCGCCGGCACCCTGACGCTCTTCGCGTTCGACGCGGGGCAGGGGCTCAGCGAGCACACCTCGCCGTACGACGCGACCGTGATGGTCGTGGACGGCGAGGCGACGCTGGTCATCGGCGGCAGGCCGGTGAAGGCCAGGGCCGGCGAGCTCGTCATCATGCCCGCGGGCGTGCCCCATGCGCTGCGCGCCGAGGCGCGCTTCAAGATGCTCCTCGTCATGATCCGCGAGAAAACGGCCTAGGCGGGACGGGCGATGGCGATCACCGATTTCCTGGAGCGCAACGCCAGGCTCTATCCCGGCGAGGTCAGCCTGGTCGAGATCAATCCGGCGAACCAGCCGGACCACGCCATGACGTGGCGCGAGTACAATTTGATCGAGACGTCGGCCGCGGAAAAGTACCGGCGCGAGATCACCTGGCGCGAGTTCGACATCAAGGCCAACCGCTTCGCCAATCTCCTCCTGACCCGCGGCGTGCAGCCGGGCGACAAGGTGGCGATCCTGCTGATGAACGGCATCGAGTGGCTGCCGATCTACTTCGGCATCCTCAAGACGGGCGCCCTGGCCGTGCCGATGAACTACCGCTACACGGCTGAGGAGATCCGCTACTGCCTCGAGCTGGCCGGCGCCAGCGTCCTCGTCTTCGGATCCGAGTTCATCGGCCGCGTCGAGACGGTCCTCGGCCAGATGCAGCGGCCCCTCGCCACCTTCTTCGTCGGCGCGACGCCGCCAGCCTTCGCCGACAGCTACGACCGCCTGGTGCAGTACTGCTCGTCGACCGCGCCGTCGGTCGAGCTGCGCGACACGGACGACGCGGCCATCTACTTCTCGTCGGGGACGACCGGCTTCCCCAAGGCGATCCTCCATTCGCACGCGTCGCTCGCCGCCGCCTGCGTCACGGAGCAGCACCATCACGGCCAGACGCGCGGCGACGTGTTCCTCTGCATCCCCCCCCTCTACCACACCGGCGCCAAGATGCACTGGTTCGGCAGCCTCCTCGCGGGGAGCCGCGCCGTGCTGCTCCGCGGGGTGAAGCCCGCATGGATCCTGCAGGCGGTCTCGGAGGAGCGGGCGACGATCGTCTGGCTGCTCGTCCC
>JAAYZJ010000103.1 GCA_012514915.1 Lentisphaerota bacterium
ATTTCCAGATCACGGAGGACGACGATCCCGGCGCGCTGGGTTCCTGGTCCTCGACCAGCGCGGTGCCCGACTCCGTGATTTTCTCCGCGCCGGCCGTCAATACCAATGTCATGCTTTACGCCTGGTTCACCAACACCAGCGAGACGGTGGCCATGACGCGGACGGCAAGCCGGATTGTCTATACCGATGCGGCGCCGACGGTCCGCGCGCGCGACGTGTTGCGTCCGTACCGGCGCCTGGCGCCGGGTGGCACCGTGACGGTGACCGGCGCGGATCTCGACAACGGGTCGAGCGGGGGCGAGCAGGACGGCCTGGCGCTCGATATCGCCGTCTGGGGGGCGATCTGTGCCGGCGCGCCAGATTGCGACACCTCGCCCGCCACCCCCGGCATCACGCTGGACCAGCCGGGAACGTACACCCTGCGGTTGATCGTTATCAACGAAGCCGGTAACACGGCCCTGGCGGCGCTGGCCACCGCCGTCAACGTCGTCCAGTCCGACGTGCTCTACGTTTCCGCGGGTGGCGATCACAGCGCGGGGACGAGCTGGGCGACGGCGCTGACCAACGTGCAGTGGGACGCGGGGCTGGCCGGCGTGCAGTCGGTCTTCGATTTTGCGCATGACGGCGACACGGTTCACCTGGCCGGCGGCACGTACAAGATCGGTCCGCGACTGGCATGGACGCAGGACAACCTGACGGTGCGCGGCGGCTACCAGGGCAGCGGAACGCCGGGCGCCCAGGATCCCGCGGAGTGGCCCACGACGCTGACACGCGACACCGGGATCGCCATCGGCATCGCTGGACAGCGGCTCGGTGGCCTGGCCATCGAGGGTGCCGCCGGCGGACGGCTGGAGGGCGTCGTCATCCGCGACGCCTACACCTACAACGCCGGCGCCTGGCTCAACAACGCCTATGTCGCCGCCGTGTCCTACTTCACGCCGGGCGGTAATCTGCTGATCCGCAACAGTTCCGGCCTGACGGTCGCCGATTCCGAATTCAGCGACGGGTTCGTCAGCGCCAACTATGCCCCCTGCCACGGCGCGGGCGTGGCCGTGGTCGGCTCCGAAGACATCCGGCTGGAACAGTGCCGCATCCTGCGCAACAGCACGGCGGCGAACCGGGCCTACACAACGTATGACGGCGGCATCCAGGGGATCGGCCTGTACAGCGCGAACAGTTCGCTCACCCTGACCAACAGCCGGGTGGAAGCCAGCTTCATGACCAGCGTGTCGGACGCCTGGGACACGAGCGGGGCCGGGATGCATGTCGACGGCGGCGAACTGCACCTGCTCGACACGCGGGTGGCGGGCAACACCGCCCGCGGGCGGGGGCGAACCACACTCGCGAACCGCGGCGGCGGCATCGCGATCGTGGGCGGCACACACCGGATTTGGAACGCGCTCGTCGCGCTGAACGCCATTTACAGCATCGAGGACCAGTACGATTCCCTCGGGGACGGCCTGTATGTGACGGACGCGGCGCTCTCCATCGAAAGCAGCACGCTGGCGCAGAACATCGGCCAGGGGTGGTACAGCCGCAACAGCGTGCTGGCGATCACCAACACCATCATCTGGGGACACCACAAGGACACGGATCTCGCCGCCGATCCTGGTTTGTTCTCCCACTCCAGCTTCGGCGATGGCACGAATGCCGGCACCAACGGCTGCCTGGCGGCCGACCCGGGCTTCGAGCGCGGCTTCCGCCTGTCCCCCGGCAGCGCTTGCCGCGACGCCGGCGGCCTGACGGCGGCGCAGGCCGGTTTGTCGGGCCGCACCACCCTCGCCGACGGCGCGCCCGACACCGGCAGCGTCGACCTGGGCTACCACTGGACCGCAGGGCTGGATCCGGCGCTGGCCGACCTCCACGTTTCCGCTAAGGACGGCGACGATGGAAACGCCGGCACCACCGCCGCTCCGCTGCAAACCATCACCGAGGCCATCGCCCGGGCGGATCACGGCACGCGGATTCACATCGCGGCCGGAACCTACAGCCGCACGTCCAACGGCGAGAGCTTCCCGCTGGTTATCGAGCACAAGTACGGCGTGGAACTGCTCGGCACCAACGCCGCCGTCACGATCATCGACCAGGAGCAACCCGGCG
>JAAYZJ010000104.1 GCA_012514915.1 Lentisphaerota bacterium
CGCAGCCGACTTCCACGATCTCGCCGCCATGGGCGGCATCCAGGCCCATACCGAGGGGTATCCCGAGGACGACGATGCCCTCAGCACCTGGGATGTGGACGGCGCCGAGAAGTGGGCCATGGCCCGTCTGATGTGGGAGCCCGCGCAGGATCCGTCCGTGTTGCGCGACACGTATATCCGCAAGGTCTACCGCGAGGCCGCGCCGCAGATGCAGGCCTTCCACGCGCTCATCGGGCGCGCGTGGCACGACACCAACAGCACCTTGTTCGTCAACTGCCACTCGCAGGTCAAGGATTTGTACGAGGGCCTGCTGGTCAAACCGGGCATCGAGCAGGAGGCGCGGACGCTGCTGGTCCAGGCGGTCGCCGCCGCCAGGCATCCGACGGCGCGCCGGCTGCTCGAGCGCACGCTCGCCCACTTTGACCTCTACCGCGAGCGGGTGGGACGGCGCGAGGTGCCCTACGTCGACGAAGCGCGCGAGGAGTGGCGCGAGGCGGTGTCGCCCCACTGGCAGAAGGCGTTGGTGCTGGGCGGCTTCAAGCAGGTGGACGACTGGCGGCGCTTCGGCGGGGCCCCCGCCGATCCGGCGACGGACGCGCGCTTCATGCACGATGGCGCGCGGCTTTATGTACGCGTCCAGGCGCACGATCCCGACCCCGCGGCCATCGTGGCGCCACCGCGCAGCGGCCGGCCCGTCTTTCCGAACGGCGACCGGATCGAGCTCATGTTGCTCGATGCGCAGGAGCGGCGGCACTATGTCGCCGTCGGTCTCAACGGGCACCGCTATGCGCTTCCGGCGCTGAAGCAGCCGTGGGACGCCGAGACGGTGGTCCAGTCGGATGGCTGGGTCGCGATGATAGCCCTCCCGTTGGAGGCGTTCGGCGTCGGCAGCACCAACCCCGTCCTCCGGCTGCGGTTGGGGCGGGTCTTCCGGCATGCGCCGGAAGCGCGCCGCGAGAGCACCCCTAGCGGGGCCAGCTTGTACAATCTGCACGACTCATTCTGGATGCAGATGATCATCCAGGGGAAGGAATGACGGCCATGAACATGCGTTGCTGGATGGGACTGCTGGCTCTGGCGCCCTTCCTGTTGACCGGAGCGCCGCTCGTGGAGCGGGATTTTTCCGCGGCGGTGCGGGAAGGGGAGCTGCCGGCCGGTGTGGCGCGGATCGAGCTGGCCGGGGGAGGCGCCTGTCTGGAACTGGGCGCCAAGGCGCCGGGCTTCGATCTGGCCACGGTGCCCGTCGAGCCCGAAACCAAATACCGCCTGACGTTGCGCGCGCGGGTGCTGGATGACTTCACGGTGGAACAGAATGACCGGGCGCACATCGAGGCCGTCATGCGGCGCGGGCGCTGGGAGAGCGGCTACCTCGTACGGTTCGACGACCCGGCGGCGTCCGACGGCCGCAAACCTTCGGGCGGCGGGGGCTTTTTCCTGACTCGCGAGTGGCACGACTACGTGCATGTCTTCCGTGTGCCGGCAGGCGTGCGGCAGGCGACGATCCGTCTGGAGCCCCGCAAGCATGTGACCCAGGTCGCGCGCCTGGCGATCGAGGCGGATGAAGAAGGCGGGACGATCAACAACAACCCCGATTTCCGCTATGGCGAGTTGAACTACTGCGGCTGGCAGCCGCAGCGGGATGGTCGGCTCTACCGGCTTCCCGACGGGAGCTGCGTGTTCCGGTCAGGCTACGGCGGAAGCTCACCGGCCTTTCCCCTTCAGGCGGGGCGCAACTACCGCATGTCGGGCCGGGGCGAGGGTGGTCATCTCAACATCAGCTACAGTGACGAGAACGGCCGGCCCATCGCCAGCCGCTTTCTGCTGCGTCCCACTCCCGCAGGCGAGACGGTCGAACTGGTGCCGCCGGAGGGGACAGTCGCCGGACGGGTCACGCTTTACGGCGTGCTCCTGCGCGAGTTCACTGTACGGCCGGTCAAGTAAATGTTGGCGTACGTGCGGTCACCTTTTCAACAGCTTACAAAAACGGGGCCCGGTGCAGTCGCACCGCGCCCCGTACATCGTATTTGTCGCGTTGCCGAAGGCTAGACGATCTGGCCGGCCCGCGCCAGGGCGAGTGCCTCGACGCTCTGGATCTCGGCGAACCCCTGCGAGCTGACGGGGTTCAGCCCAGCGCTGGCCTCCATCGACGAGTCGGCCTCGTTGTAGATTGACGCGGGGCAGTCGGCCAGTGACTCGAAGAGGATATTGCCCTTGTAGAGCCCGACGGTGACCGTCCCGGTGGCCTTTTGTGCCAGCACCCGGATCGCGGCGCGGGCCGCCTGGGTGGCGGGATCGTAGTAGCGGCCGTCGTAGATCTGGTCGGCGACCAGCTTGGAGAGCTGCTGGAACAGCAGGGTCGCACGCCGGTCCATCGTCGCCTGGTAGACGTAACGCAGGCAGGCACCCAGGAGTTCCATCCCCGGCGCCTCGTACACCCCGCGGCTCTTGGTGCCGACAATCCGGTTCTCCAGCGCGTGCTTCATGCCGATGCCGTGTACCCCGCCGATGCGGTTGGCGAGCTGCATGGCCTGGACGGGCGAGACCCCGCGGCCGTCGATGGCAACCGCGCGGGCCTGCTCGAACCGCACCGTGAAACGGCCGGCGTCGTCGGGCGCCTGCATCGGCCAGACCCCCATGGTCGGCGTGACGATCGTCATGGCTGTCCCGAGGCTTTCCAGATCCTCGGCCTCGTGCGAGAGGCCGGCCAGGTTGGCGTCGGTCGAGTACTTCTTCTTGCCGCCGACGGGGGCGGGGATACCGAAGCCCGCCAGATAGTCGGCCATCTGCGTGCGCCCCGGGAACTCCTTGAGCAGCACGGGGTCGCGCCAGGGGGCGTAGATCCGCATGCCGGGCGCCAGCACGTTCGTGTAGCGCTCGAAGCGCATCTGATCGTTGCCGCGCCCGGTCGCGCCGTGGGCCAGCACGGTGCAGCCGCGGCGCTGCAGTTCGGGCAGCAGGCCGCGCACCGTCACCGCCCGGGCGATCCCGGTCGAGTTCCAGTAGCCGCCATCGTACATCGCCTGGGCCTCGAGCACCTCGAAGCAGGCTTCGGCCATGGGGGCCTTCAGATCGACGATCACCGTTTCGATGCCGCAGGGGGCCATGCGGGCGCGCACATCGGCGATGTCGGCTTCATCGGGCTGGCCCAAGTCGGCCGTGAAACCGACGACCCGGACGCCGGAATCGACCAGCTTCTTGGCAATGGTACGGCTGTCCAGTCCGCCGGAGACGCAGGCGCCGACAGTCTGTCCCTTCAAATCTGCGAGTGTCATGTCGTGTTCTCCCGTGTCATGCAAGCTGCAATTTCGCGATGGAACCCACGGCGCTCACGCCGAAGGCGCATCGTCGGCCGGGGCCTCGCCGCCGGCATCCGCATCCTCGCCGTAGAGCATGTCGAGGGCATCGTCGAGCATGTCGAGCGCCTCCTCGAGTTCGTCGTCCTTGACGGTCAGGGGGGGCAGGAAGCGGACCACCGACTCGCCGGCGGTGCAGCAGAGCAGCCCCATCTCGCGGCACTTGTCGACCAGCGCCTTGGCGGGGACATCCATGACCAGCCCGACCATCAGCCCCGTGCCGCGGACTTCCAGCAACTGGTCGAATTTCTCGACGAACTGGGCGAGCCCTTCGCGGAAGAGCGTGCCGGCCTCGGCCGCCCGCGCCAGCAGCTTCTCCGACTCGATCACGTCGATCGTGGCCAGCGCGGCGGCGCAGGCCAGCGGGTTGCCGCCGAACGTACTCGCGTGGCGGCCGGGCTGGAAGACGTCGGCGACCTTCGGTGCGGCGACCAGCGCGCCCATCGGGACGCCGCTGGCCAGCGCCTTGGCCAGCGTGAAGGCGTCCGGCTTGACGCCGGCCTGCTGCCAGGCGAACCAGGTTCCCGTGCGGCCCATGCCGCACTGGACTTCGTCGAACAGCAGCAGCAGGTTCTTCTCGTCGCAGAGCTGCCGCAGGTCCTTCAGGAACGCGTGGTCGGCCGGTAACACGCCGCCTTCGCCCTGCACGGGCTCGAGCATGACGGCCACGGTCCGCTCGTTGAGCTGCGCCCGCACCGACTCGATATCGTTGTACTCGGCGAAGGCGAAGCCAAGGGGGAGGGGATCGAAGCCCTTCTGGATCTTGCTCTGTCCTGTCGCCGCGCACGTGGCCAGAGTGCGGCCGTGGAACGAAAGGCGCATCGCGATGATTTCGAAACGCCCCTCCTCGTGGCCCCAGAGGCGGGCGAGCTTGATCATGGCCTCGTTGGCCTCGGCACCGGAATTGCAGAAGAAGCACTTGCCATCCAGCCCCGACAGGCTGGCGAGACGCTGGGCCAGCAACGCCTGATTGGCCGTGTAGAAGAGGTTGGAGCAGTGGTTGAGCGTGGCCATCTGGTCGCACACGGCCTGGACGACACGGGGATGGGCGTGTCCCGTGTTCTGCACGGCGATGCCGGCTGTGAAGTCGAGATAGACCATGCCGTCGGCGTCCCAGACCTTGCATCCCTGGCCGCGGACAAGCGTGACCGACGGCGTGTAGGTGTTGATGACATACTGGTTGAACAGCGCGGCAATGTCGGCATTCTTACTCATCGGCGATAATCTCCGTTCCTACACCCTTCTTCGTGAACATCTCCAGCAGCAGCGAGTGCGGCATGCGGCCGTCGATTAAATGAACCTTGCCGACCCCGGCGCGGATGGCCTCGGCGCAACTGTCGAGCTTCGGCAGCATGCCGCCGCCGATGATGCCGTCGCGCCGCAGCACGTCGATCTGGCCGACGGCCAGCGACGAGACGAGCGAGCCGGGGTCGTTGATATCCCGCAGCAGCCCGGGGACATCGGAGATGAAGGCCAGCTTGCGCGCGCGCAATGCCTTGGCCAGCGCGGCGGCGGCCGAGTCGGCATTGACGTTGTGTAACTGGCCGTCCGCGCCGACCCCCAGCGGGGTGATGACGGGGATCACGCCCGCGCCCAGCATCTCCTCGGCCGTGCGCGCATCGACCGCCGTCGGCTCCCCGACGAACCCCCAGTCCAGCGTCGCCCCGGTGGCCGGATCGCGCCCGGTTTTGCGGGTCACCGTGAAGATCCAGTCGCCGTGCAGGGGCCGGGCGTTGGCGCCGTGACCGCGCAGCAGCCGGATGACCTCGGCGTTGACTTCCTGCTTCAGGACCGACTCGACCACCCCGATCGTCCGGGCGCACGTCACCCGCAGCCCCTGGATAAACTGCGGCGCGATGCCGCTGCGCTCCATGCCCCGCGAGATCGCCTTGCCGCCCCCATGGACCAGAGCCACCTTCATGCCGACGGTCGACATGAAGGCGATGTCGCCCAGCAGACGCTCGAGCGCGGCGGGTTCCTCCATCACGCTCCCCCCGACCTTCACCACGACCGTCGCGCCGCGGAAGCTCTGGATGTAGGGGAGCGCCTCGATCAGGATGGCGGCTTTGTCGATATAGGCTTGCATGGCTCAGGTCGTGTAATCGGCGTTGATGTTGACATATTCGCGCGATAAGTCGCAGGTGAAGATCGTGCAGGAACCCTCGCCCAGTCCCAGGTCGACCGTCACGTCAAACGCCCGCCCGGACATGACCGCCTTCAGGGCGTCCCGGGCGGCGGCATCGGCGACCCGGCCGCGGTCGAAGGCGGCAATGCCGCCGTAGCTGATCCGGGCGCGGGACTCGTCGACCGCCGCGCCGGAATAGCCGACGGCCGCGATGACCCGCCCCCAGTTGGGATCGAGCCCGAACCACGACGTCTTGACCAGCATCGAACGGGCGATCGCGCGCCCCGCGAGCTGGGCGTCGTCGGGGCTGCGCGCACCGGTGACGCGAACCGTGACGAATTTGGTGGCGCCTTCTCCGTCCATGACCATCTGGCGCGCCAGTTCCGTGCAGACGGTGCCCACGGCCGCCGTGAAGCGCGGCCAGGCGGGATGGGCCGGCGAGAGGGCGGGGGCCGCGGCGGCGCCGTTGGCCAGCATCACGGCCGTGTCGTTCGTGCTCCGGTCGTTGTCGATCACCACGCGGTTGAAGCTCGTCTCCACCGCCTGCCGCAGGGCGGTCTGCAGATCGCCGGGGGCCACGGCGGCATCGGTGGTGATGAAGGCCAGCATGGTCGCCAGATAGGGCTCGATCATGCCGGCCCCCTTGCACATGCCGCCGACGGTGACCGGGTGGCGGCCATCCACGAGGAAGCGGACGGCCGTCTGCTTGGGGACGGTGTCGGTCGTCATGATCGCCGTGGCGGCGTCGTACCCCGCCGTGGCGCAAAGGGCCGCGCGGGCGCGGGTGACGCCGGTGGCGATGCGATCCATCGGCAGGTGCATGCCGATCACCCCCGTCGAGCAAACGAGGACCTCGGCATCGGGGATGCCGAGCGCATCAGACACCAGGCACGACATTGCGCGCGCGTTGGCCATGCCGATCTCCCCCGTGCACGCGTTGGCATAGCCGGTGTTGACGGCAATGGCCCGCAGCCTGCCCGCCGCCAGACGTTCGCGGCCGAGGCGAACCGGGGCGGCCGCCACGGCATTGGTTGTGAACAGGCCCGCCGCGTTCGCCGTCCGATCGGAGACGAGCAGTGCGAAATCTTTACGGTCGGCGACCTTGATGTGCGCGGCAACGCCTGCAGCCTGATAGCCCAGGGGGGCGGTGACACCGCCTTCGATTGTCTGTAGATCGTTCATCTTGA
>JAAYZJ010000105.1 GCA_012514915.1 Lentisphaerota bacterium
CGAGATCTGCTTCTACGGCTGGAAGGAAGGCGCGGGCCACAAGTACTACGGCCCGAACAACGCCACGGACCTGTGGCACGTCAAGAAGGTCAGCCCGCAGGCGATGATCCACCTGACGGAGAAGCCCGTCGAGCTGGCGGTGCGTTCGATCCAGTACTCGTCGCTGCCGGGCCAGAACGTCCTGGACCTGTTTGGCGGCAGCGGCTCGACGATGATCGCGTGCGAGCAGACCGGCAGGCGGGCATTCCTGATGGAACTCGACCCGCCGTACTGCGACGTGATCGTGAAGCGCTGGGAGGAGTTCACCGGCAAGAAGGCGGAACGGATTCCGGGGCCCGAACCGAAAGAGGCAGCCCCGACCGAGGTCGAGGCTGCCGTGGAGGCGAAGGTATGATCGAGCGTCTACGCCTTGCGGCTCTTCGCCGCCTCATCGCGCACGTACTCGCTGTCCTTCAGGGCGAACTTGCCGCGTTCGGTCTTCACGAACCGGCTCGCGTCGCCCTTGGTCACGATCTCGCGCAGGATCGCGGCGTAGAGCGTGCTGGCGGGCGTCTTGCCGGTGCGCGGGGCCCAGAGGCCCCGCTTGACGGCCAGGTCGACGATGTCCTTGCAGCGCATCGGGTCGCCGGTGCCCTGCGACAGGATGTTGACCGCCGCGTCCATCAGGCTCATGGCCTTGCCGCCCTCGGCCACGGGCTGGCCGCCCTTCGCGCCACGTTCGCCCGTGTCGCGCCCGGTTCCGGCGCTGGCGTTCGTGGTCGCCTCCTTGGTCTTGGCCGCCCCCTTGGCCGCGTCATGCGTGGCCTCGGCGGCCTCGACCTTGGCGTCCACGTCGGGCGTGGTCGGCGGCACGCCCAGGCGCTCGCTCGGCAACTCGCGCGGCGTAACGGCCTTCTTCTTCCCGTTCTTCGACTTGGCATCCTTCATCGTTGTCTCCTGCTTACCTGCGTTCCTGGTTCCTGCCTTTTTCATCGCGTCTCTCCTCTCCTTGTTGCGGCCGACGGCACCATGCCTCGGCCAAATTCGTTCTCAGTCGTTTCCCAGCGCCTTGGCGACGGCCGCCTCGACCATCGCCATGACGCCGCGCCGTTCGTGCATGCCGTGCGGCAGGGGGTTAACCGCCAGGACGGCCTTGCACGCTTCCAGCAGTTCGGGGGCGGCGGCCATCAGGCGGGCGTTCGCGTTCCTGGCCTCCAACGGGATGTTCTTGTTCTGGTGAACGTCGGCCAGCAGAGCACCGGGGCAGTTCTGGACCCAGAGCCATCCCGGTGGATTGTAGGCGGCCTCCACGGCCTTCCACGGCCCCGGTGTGTGTCGTGCGTCGTTGTCGATCATGGTCGTCTCCTCTCGGTTGTGCCCGGCGTCTCGCCGGACGGGTTGTTACGCGTCCATTTCCTTCAGGAGCCGGGCGCACGCCTGTTTGCCGCCGAGGCGCTCGATCAGCCTTTCGGCGAACCACTGCACCTGACGTTCGACATTGAGATCGCGGCAGATCGTGGGCTGGCGGCTGCGGTTGCTGCGCGTGGCGATGACCGCCACGGCCTGCGGACTCAG
>JAAYZJ010000106.1 GCA_012514915.1 Lentisphaerota bacterium
AACGGCGCAGGAACTCGATGTCATCGATGTCTACGACGTCGGTCGGCTCGAGATAGCGCGAACGCTTCTTCACGTTGAGCGCGTCCGTCTTGCTTTTGCGGGCCGTCCGGCCGCCTTTGGTTCCCATTCGCATGGTCTTGTCTCCTTGTCGCCGGGCGCGCTCGGCGCGAGCCGATCACCGCCCGGCCTGCTCGATTAAAAGGGCAGATCGTCCTCGTCTCTGCTCCCCTGTTCAACGTTCGTCGCGCCTTCGGACCGGGGGGCGGCCGCGGGGGCTTCCCGCGCGGCCCCCGGCGCCGGGGCGGGGGCCTGGCCCTCGCCGGCCGGCTCCTCCTGCCGCCTCTGTCCGCCACCCGCCAGGAACTGGACACGGTCGGCGCGCACGCTCAGGCGGTTGCGCGTCTCGCCCTGGGGGTTCTTCCATTCGTCGTAGACCAGCCGACCCTCGACAAGCACCGGGCTCCCCTTGGTCAGGTACTGGTTGCAGGTCTCCGCCTGCCGATCCCAGACCGCGACGTCGACATAGCAGACGACTTCGCGGGGCTGGCCGCTCTTCCGGTCGCGAAACGTCTCGCTGACGGCCATGCGGAAATTGGTGACGGCCGTGCCGGAGGGTGCGTGGCGCATCTCGGGGGCGCGGGTCAGGTTGCCGACCAGAATGACGCGGTTATAGCTGGCCATGTCCGACCATCCTTTGCACGGGCCCCTAGCGGGCGCCGGCCGCCCCCTCGGCGGCGGCGGCGGCGCCAGCCGCCTCGGCCGCCGCCGCGGCGGCCTCGGCCTTCGCCTTGCGCCGCGCGGTCTGCTCGATCACCAGTTGCTCGCGCCGCTCGTCGACGGACAGCACCTCGACGCGGAAGACCTCTTCCATGATGGCGTAGCGCGCGCGCAGCGCGGCCACCTTGTCCGGATCCATTTCGAAGCGGATGCGGATGTAGACGCCGCTCTCGCGCTTCTTCATCGGCCGCGCGAAATTGCGCTTGCCCAGCGACTCAGAGCCGATCAGCTGCCCTCCCAGGCGGGTGATCTCGGCACCGACCCGCTCGATCAGGTGGTCCAGCCCCTCGTCCTTGGGTGCGTTCACAAAGATATACAGCGCGTCATACTTCTTCATCATGGGTTCAACCCCGTTCATTGGTCCCGGGCTGGTCCGCGCCCGCCGCGTCCCATCCGTTAAACCGGTTCATGGCCTCGGCAGGTCCTTGCGCCACCAGGCACAGGACCGCGTCGGCCGCCACTTCCAGCGTCCGCCTCACGGCTTCTTCATCGGCCGGTTCCAGCCGGCCGAGCACGTGGTCGACCAGACCCGCCCCGGCCGCGCCCCGGCCCACGCCCACGCGCACCCGCGCGAAGGCTTGCGTTCCGCAGGCCTCGATCACGGACAGAAGCCCGCGATGCCCGCCTGCACCGCCCCCCGGCCGGACCCGCAGGCGTCCAGCCGGCAGGTCGGCGTCGTCCGAGACGACCACCAGGTCGGCCGGCGCCACGCCGTAGTAGCGCGTCAGCGGGCCGACCGCCTCGCCGCTGGCGTTCATAAAGGTCTGCGGCTTGACCAGCAGGACATCCCGCGCATCCGCCCGGATCCGCGCCAGTTCGGCCTTGAAGCGCGCCTGCCCGCGCCAGGTCCCGCCGAGGCGGTGCGCCAGCCGGTCGAGCACATCGAACCCGGCGTTGTGCGGCGTCCGGGCATAGGCTGCACCGGGATTGCCCAGGCCTGCCACGATCTTCAACCCTGCCCTCACTGGCATGCGCCGGCTATTTCTTCGCCGGCGCCGCGGCGGCACCCGGCGCCGCGGCGGCACCCGCCGCCGCGCCCGCCGCCGGCGCGCCCGCCTTGGCGTCGGCCTCGGCCGCACCCGCCTCGGTCTTGGCGGCCGCCTCGTCGGTGGCGGCGACCTCCTCGGTCGCCGGCGCCACGACGGCCGCCACGGCGATGCCGCCATGCGTGACCAGGTTGACCGCCTCGCCGAGACGGAGATCGCCAACCATGATCGAGCCGCCCAGCTTCAGCGTCGAAACGTCCACCGCGACACTCTCGACAAAATCGCCCGGGAGACACTCGATGACGATCTCGTGCAGCATCTGGGTGAGAACCCCGCCTTCGGTCCGGACGCCCTCGGGCTCGCCGACCAGCTTGATCCGCACCGCCGCGCGCATCTTCTTGGTCATGTCCAGCTCGCCGAAATCGACGTGGATCGGACGACTGGATATCACGTCGCGCTGCACTTCGCGCAGCAGCGCGTTAAAGGGGCGCCCCTCGACCTCCAGGACCACAACCACTTGCTCGCCTTCCTGGCCGCGCATGGCCATCATGAAGTCGTGCTCGTTGACCTGCAAGGTCTCCGTGCCCCGCGACAGCAGGGTCAGCGCCGCGGGAATCTGCCCCGTGCGGCGGACGCGCCGCGCCTCGCCCGAACCGTGCGCCTTGCGCGCCGTCGCCTGGATCTTGATTTGCTTGGACATGACTACTTCCTCGACTCTACCGTAATGCGCATCGTGTGACTACAAGTGGAACAACGAACTGACCGACTGGTCGTTATGGATGCGGAGCACCGCCTCGCCGAGCAGATCGCCCACCGGCAGGACGGTGACCGGCAGGTCGCCCGTCTCGCGGATCGGCACGGTGTCGGTCACGACCAGCTCCTTGACCGGCGATTGGCGCAGCCGCTCGACCCCCTGCTCGGTGATCGTCGCATGCGTCACGGCCGCCCGGACGCTCGCCGCGCCGCGCTCGAGCAGCAGCTTCGCCGCCGCGCAGATGGTTCCGCAGGTCGTGGCCATGTCGTCGACCATGACCACATCCTTGTTCTCGACATCGCCGACGACGCTGTACGCCTCGACGTCCAGCCCGGTCCGCTGCTTGGCGACGATGGCGATCCCCGTCCCCAGCATCTTGGCGTAGGCGTAGGCCGCCTTCACGCCGCCCGTGTCGGGCGACACGACGACCGGATCGGCCAGGTTCAGCTCGCGGAGGTACTTGACGATCGCCGGCGAGGCGTAGAGATGGTCGACCGGGATATCGAAAAACCCCTGGATCTGCTGCGCGTGCAGATCGACGGTCAGCACGCGGTTGGCTCCCGCCGCCACCAGCAGATTGGCGACGAGTTTGGCGGTGATCGGCACCCGGGGCTGATCCTTGCGGTCCTGCCGCGCATAGCCGAAGTAGGGGAGCACGGCCGTGATGCGCCGCGCCGAGGCGCGCCGCATGGCGTCGATCATGATCAGCAGCTCCATCAGCATCTCGTTGGGCTGCGTGCAGATCGACTGGACGATGAAGACGTCGCACCCGCGGATATTGTCGCGGATTTTGACGAACGTCTCGCCGTCTGGAAACCGGTTGATGTCGACCGCGCCGAGCTCGATGCCGACATACGCGGCAATCCGCCCGGCCAGCGGCCGATTCGATGTTCCAGAGAAAATCTTCATTGCTGCCATCACCTTGTCCGGCGGGCGATCACCCGCCACCATCCCCTGCCCCGCCGACCGGGCGGGGCATGGTTGCCCGACATGGACTCGAACCATGACTCAGGGCTCCAAAAACCCATGTGCTGCCATTACACCATCGGGCAATGTCCAAACCACCCGGCTCCAGTAGCCGCCGGGCAGGCTCCGTCGGATGCGCTCCGCCTGCGCCGCGTTCCGAACCAGCGCGAAGACCGTCGCACCGCTGCCGGACAGCAACACTCCGGCGGCGGCCGTCGTCTTCAACTGCCGCGCCAGGCGCCCGACCACCGGGTACTTCGAGAAAACACGCTCTTCCAGACCGTTGAACAGCCCCGTCGCGGCGGCTTCGACGTCGCCGCTACGGAGTGCGGAATGTGTTATCGTATAGGAATCCGGCGACGAGGTCAACCCTTCAGCGCGGGTGCGGTAGATCTCCCCCGTCGAGATGGCCAGCCCCGGATTGACGAGCAGCACGCAGAAGCCGGGCGTGTCCCCCCCGCGCCGGTCGGCGTCAAGCACCGGCGTCACGCGCTCGCCCCGCCCCTCGATGCAGACGGCCCCGCCATGCACGAGGGCCGGCACGTCGCTCCCCAGCTCGGCCGCCAGCTCCATCAGCCGCGCCTGCGGCCAGTCCAGCCCCCACAGACGGTTCAGCCCCGCCAGCGTGGCGGCGGCGTCGGCGCTGCCCCCGCCCAGTCCCCCGCCGACAGGAATGCGCTTGACGATCCGGATGGCCACCCGCCGCGCGAGACCCGCCCGCCGCCGCAGCAGCCCGGCCGCCCGCAGCGCCAGATTCTCCGCCGCCGGGCCGATGGCGCCGGTATCGACATCGTCCGGCACCACCTCCAGCCGGTCGCCATCCGATTCGCGCAGCTCGACGTCGTCCGCCAGCGAGACCGGCACCAGGATGCTGCGGATGTCGTGGTAGCCGTCGGCGCGGCGCCCCAGCACCTCGAGCGTCAGGTTGATCTTGGCCGGCGCGGCGACCCGGCAAACCGTTTCTGCGGCATTCATGGCCTCCCCGTATAGCATAGCCGCGCCGCGGCTGCAACGATCTTCCTGCAACGTTCTTCCTTGACAGCCGCACCGGAACCTTGGACACTGCCTGCAACACCCAACCTGTACCCGGAGAGTTCCGCCATGGCCGAAAAGAAAGCCGCCCCCGCCACCCAGCTCGATGCCGTCCTCGCCCAGATCCGCAAGGAATTCGGCGACACCGCGATCCTGCGCATGGGCGATGCCGAAGCCAGCAAAAACATCCCGGTCATCAGCACCGGCGCCTTTTCGCTCGATCTCGCCCTCGGCGTGGGCGGCCTGCCGCGCGGACGCGTGGTCGAGGTCTACGGCCCCGAATCGTCGGGCAAGACCACACTCGCCCTGCATATCATCGCCAACGCCCAGCGCGAAGGCGGCCTGGCCGCCTTCGTCGACGCCGAGCACGCCATGGACGCCAACTACGCGCGCCGCCTCGGCGTCAAGCTCGACGACCTGCTCGTCTCGCAGCCGAACTCGGGCGAGGAGGCGCTCACGATCACCGAACAACTCGTCAAGAGCGGCGCCCTCGATGTCGTCGTCCTCGACTCCGTCGCCGCCCTGGCCCCGCAGGCCGAGATCGACGGCAACATGGGCGACGCCCACGTCGGGCTGCAGGCGCGCCTGATGTCGCAGGCCATGCGCAAGCTGACCAGCTCCATCGCCCAGACCAAGACCCTCTGCCTCTTCACCAACCAGATCCGCGAGAAGATCGGGGTCATGTTCGGCAATCCCGAGACCACGCCCGGCGGGCGCGCGCTCAAGTTCTACGCCTCGGTCCGCCTCCACGTCCAGCGCATCGGCGCCCTCAAGGACACCGCCGGCGTGGTCGTCGGCAACCGCACCCGCGTGAAGGTCGTCAAGAACAAGGTCTCGCCGCCCTTCACCGAGGCCGAGTTCGACATCCTCTACGCGCGCGGCATCTCGTGGGAGGGCTCCGTGCTCGACGCCGCCCTCGTCCACAACGTCGTCACCAAGCGCGGCTCGTGGCTGAGCTTCGGCACCGAGCAGATCGGCCAGGGCGCGCTGGCCGCCACCGAGTACCTGCGCCAGAACCCGGCCGTCGTCCAGCAGATCGTCGAGAAGATCAAGGCCGCCGTGCCGACCGCCGCCGCCATCAAGGGACGCCCGGGCGCCGACGCCGAGGACGCGGCGGACGCGCCCGACGACGAGGCCTGAACGGGAGCCCGATGCTGCGCTACGCGCTCAGGCGCCTGCTGGAGCTGGTGCCCACGACGGCGGGCGTGCTGCTGCTGACCTTCCTGCTCTTCCACGTGGTGGGCGGCTCGCCCGCCGAGGTGGCCCTGGGCCAGCATGCCAACGCCGCCTCGCTGGCCGCCTTCGACGCCCGCTACGGCTACGACAAGCCGCTCCTCGCCGGCCGCTGGGCGCCCAGCCGCGCCTGGAGCGAGCGCGCGCCGCTGCCGGCGGACGGGCACCTGGTTCCCGCTTTCCCATTGACCGCGGGAGGCTGGCGGCTCGACCTTCGGGGGGCAGTCGCGCCGGTCACCGCGACCATCCGGCTGGCGCGGGCCGATGGCGCGGAGACCAACGAACTCTCCGCGCCCTTCCGTTCGCGCGCCTTCGGCCGCCGCCGGACCGCCGACTGGACGGTTCCCGAGGGCTGGATTGCGGTGCAGATCGGCGTGGACGGCGGGGACGCGCCGGCCACAGGCCGCGTCCGGCTCGCGCGGCGAACCGCGCACCCGCTCGACTCGCAGCTGTTCCACTACCTCGGCTCCCTGCTGCGGGGCGACCTGGGCGACTCCACGGCCTACGGCATGCGCGTCGCGCGGGTGCTGCGGGAGGGGGCCGGCCCCTCGCTCGCGCTGACCCTGCCCCTGCTCGCCGGCGGCACCCTGCTCGCGCTGCTGCTGGCGATGGCGGCCGCCGTCTGGCGCGGCCGGGCGCCCGACCGGGCGGTGCTCCTCGGCACGACGCTGCTGATGAGCGTGAACTACGTCGTCTGGGTGCTGGCGGGCCAGTACCTGCTCGCCTACCGGCTGCGCCTCTTCCCCCTCTGGGGCTTCGAGCACTGGACCTACCTGCTGCTGCCCGTCCTGATCGGCCTCGTCAGCGGACTCGGCCGCGACACCCGCTTCTACCGCACCGTCCTGCTCGACGAGCTGCACCGCCCCTACGTGCGGACCGCGATCGCCAAAGGTCTGCGCCCGGCGCGCATCCTCTGGCGCCATGTGCTGCGCAACAGCCTCATCCCCATCGTGACCTACGTCAGCATCTCGGTTCCCTTCCTCTTCACCGGCAGCCTGCTGCTCGAGAGCTTCTTCGGCATCCCCGGCCTCGGCGGCGCAAGCCTCAACGCGATCAACTCGGCCGACATGGCGACCGTGCGCGCCATCGTCATCCTCGGCGCGCTGCTCTACCAGCTCGTCAACCTCGCCACCGACCTCTGCTACGCGTGGCTCGACCCGCGCGTGCGCCTGGACTAGCGCCATGAATCCCGCCGCTCCATCGCTGTTCGCCCGGCTCTGGCAGACAAGCAACACGCGCCTCTGCCTGATCGCCCTCGCGGGCTACACGCTGGCCGCGCTCTGGGGCGAGGCCGCCTACCGCACAGCACGCTGGCGCGACCGGGTTCCGGCCTACAACCAGGTCCACGAGGCGTGGCGCTACCAGCCCCCCGCTTTACTGCGTCCATGGTCCATGGTTGGTGGTCCTTGGTGTCCCGCAACCCACCATCAACCACCCACCATCGACCATCAACCATCAACCACCCACCATCGATCACTCTTCCCTCTCGGCAGCGACAACCTCGGGCGCGATGTCCTGCAGCGCCTGCTGCAGGGCACGCGCATCGCTTTCCACGTCGGCGTGCTCACCTCGCTGATCGCCCTGCCGCTGGGTGTGCTGCTGGGATGCATCGGCGGCTATTTCGGCGGGCGGACCGACAGTTTCGTGGTCTGGCTCTGCGCGACGGTCTCGTCGATTCCCAGCCTGCTGCTGATCCTGGCGGTCTCGATGGTCGTCGGCAAGGGACTGGCCGGCGTCACCTGGGGCATCGGGCTGACGACGTGGGTGGGCGTCTGCCGCAGCATCCGCGCGGAGGTGATCAAGCACCGCGGGCGGACCTACGTGGAAGCGGCGCGCGTGCTGGGCTACAGCCACGCCCGCATCCTGCTGCGCCACATCCTGCCGAACGTGATGCACCTCGTGCTGATCTCCTTCTCAATCCGCTTCCCCGCCGCCGTCGGCACCGAGGTTTTCGTCAGCTTCCTCGGCATCGGCGTGCAGGGCGAGCCCTCCTGGGGCGTGATGCTGAACAACGCCCGGCTGCGCCTCTGGCAGGGGGTCTGGTGGGAGCTGACCTTCGTGACGCTGGCGCTCTTCGGCCTGGTGCTGGTCTTCAACGTGCTGGCCGACCGCCTGCGCGACCTGCTCGACCCGTCCGTCGTCCGGCACGGGAAGCAGGCCTGAGGCACCCGCGGCGCATCAGGCTGTGTCGCGGCTCTCGCAGTTGCAGGCGGGGCGCCCCTGGCTCACCAGGTTTCCCAGACTCCCGTAGCCATGTTCCTGAACCAGCGGGGGCCGGTCGCGCCATTGTACCAGACCCAGGCGCCATCCGAGCTGCGGTAAAGGAAGGGGTAGGTCGTGTTGCCGGTCCATAGCCAGCCCATGTCCTGCGCGAAGAGCCAGATGCTTCCGGATGCGGCATCGGCCGGGACAAACAGGAATCCGTGCCGGTTGTGCCAGAGCCACCCGTCTCCGCCCATCGGGATATAGTCGCCGAACCAGGCCAGCCGCCGCCAGCCGCCGCCGAGACTCTGGTAGCCCGCATCCCAGGTGCTGCCCGCCGCCGGATCGCGGCCGTCCATGTACAGCAGGCCGGTGTTGTCCGGATCCAGCCAGTCTCGCAGCCGCGAGGAAGAGGTGCCGCCGCCCTGCCAACTGGCCGAGAGCTTGCCATACCAGTCGGAAAGGTTGTTGCCGCAGGCCGAATATCCGCCATGCAACTGGCCGACGATCCGCTGTGTCGTACCCTCCCACAAGCCCGAGCCCGACGAGCCGTCCTCCGTGGTGCCATACTCCCAGTGCGGGACGCGCCAGTGCGACGCGCCGGAATCCACGGTGGAGCTTGCGAAGTCCGTGCTCTGCAGCGCGTGGTTCTCGTAGCACCAGGCTTTCTCGTCTCCCCACGGATGATGAATGCCGGCCGCGCCGGCAACCGCGTCGCCCGAGCAGTCCCACCCCGCGTAGTGCACCCCGGCCGCGCTGCTGGGCTGCGTGTCGAGCTCCAGCAGGGTGAAGTCCGAGGGCGCGTGGGTGGCCCTCAGGCTGGCGCCGCTCTGGTACTGGCCCAGCGAGCCGCCGCCCAGCGCGCCGCACGTCGGCGACTGGTAGTTCCAGTAGACCACGACGGACCGCGCCGCATAGATCGAGCTGACGCAGTGGTTGGCGGTAAGGAAGAAGGGCCGGAAGTCGGCGCGCTGGTTCATAACGAGCGTCCCCGTGCAGAGGTACCTTCCCAGAACCGTGCAGCGTCCAACGCTCCGGACGGGATCTTGCCATGCGGCGGCAAGCGGGCAGGCGACGTCGATATTGCACCAGCCCTGCTTCTCCGCTTCCGTTGCCGCCGCCTCCGGCCGGCCCGCCACGTCCAGGAATCCGCTGTTCACGCAGGCAATGGTCAGCGAGAAGTCCGCGCGCGCCTCCTCCGGCATCTCGGCCTCGACGACGATGAAATCGCCCGGCAGCACGGGCGTCCAGAGCTGGCCGTCGGCCGCCAGGTCGCCTTCATGGTAGGGACCGGCCACGGCGCAGCCGTCGCCCGTCGAGATGCGCAGCACGCCTGAAACGGGAAGCGCCACATCGGCCAGGCCTAGGTTGACGTTGGTGGCCCCGGGCGCATGCACGAACAGCGTCCAGCGGGCGCGGCCCCCTTCCAGCGTCTCCCATTGCCCGAAGGCCGTGTGCCGCGCGGCCGCCTCGTAGGTTTCGGCGAAGCACAGCCGCTTGTCCGCGGAGCACGCCTTCTCCGCCTTGGCGCGCGCGCGCAACTCCGCCGCCTGTATCGGCGGCGCCTGAAGGATCGGATGTCCGGGTTCCGGGGCGGCCGCCCGCAAATCCGCGCCGCACGGATGAATGCCCGTCAACCAGGCAACCGACAGCCCCAGGACACCCGATCGACAAATAAACCAGAACCTCTTCATCGTACCGTCTCCGCATGCCGTGCGTCCGCGGAAAACCATGGACACCGCCAATTCACCATGCATGGTTTATATCGCACATCCCGCATCCGCCGACAAGGACTTTCACGTATTCTTTCACGTATTCGTATAGCCACGGGGAGTGCGCGAAGGGCTCATGGAAGGGTCGAGAACCTTGCGTCCGGGTTGCCTTCAGGAAGTGCCGGAATTCCTAACTTGTCGCGAGCCTTGTCGACCGCGGGGAGAGAAGAACGCTCAACGCTGAACGCTTAACTCGTTCTTCGCCATCGTGATGAGCACAATCCCGTCCGCGATGCCGTCGGCCGGTTCCTTGTTGAGAGTGGAAAAGTTTACCGGAGGAAGATCATTGTGCCGGCCTTCTGCCAGATGATGTTGTCGATGTAGGTGCCGCTGTAATAGTTGTCGATCTTGACGGGGCTTGACGGATCTGTCCAGGCCGGTTTCGGTTTGGACTGGTTGACACGCAGCGTGTATCCATTGAAGTTGATGTTCGCGGGATAGGTCGAGCTGTTCTCGCCAGTGAAGACGATCCTGCCGACCGTCGTATCGCCGAAGAGATAGATGCCGGCGTTGGCGCCGAGTTCGATTGTTGCGCGCCTGAGATCATCCTGTCCCGCATATCCGAATCCGGTCAAATCATAGTTGCCCTGGCATAGCGTGCCCAAAGTTCCGTTGGAGAGCTTGATCGTGCCGTGGCGGTACGCCTGGTCGCCGGTCTGGTAGTAGACCGTGCCCGCGCCGCCGCCGTAGACCGTCAGGCGTCCTCCGGACGCGACTGCCGTGCCGCTGAAGGCCGTGAAGTCCGCACCCGGTTCCGTGAGGATGAACGAGAGGCGTCCGCCGCCGCCGGTATAGGCATTGTTGGCGGGCTGCCCATGTGCTGTGACCGTTCCCGAACCAGCGAGTTTGCCGGCTGTGATGAAGACCGCTCCGCCCGTCGCTCCGCGGCAGTCGGGCGGCGTCGTGGCCGCGTTGGCCGTGACGGAACCGTTGAGCGTAACCGTCCCCGCCGCCGTAAGGACGATCGCGCCGCCGGCAGCGCCGCCCTGAGGTCCGCCCGAGCCGCAATTCGTCGGCGAAAAGATGCTGCCGTAGCAAACACCGATGCCGTCGCCGGCGTAGCGGTGCCCGCCCACGCCGCCGTAGGAAGGCGCGGCGCT
>JAAYZJ010000107.1 GCA_012514915.1 Lentisphaerota bacterium
GCCATGAAACGTATTTTTCTCTTTATCGTCACCAACCTGGCCTTGATGCTGGTGCTCTCGACGGTCTGTACCGTGCTGGGCGTGGATTCAACCACCACGACCGGGCTGCTGGTGTTCGCCCTGATCTTCGGCATGGGCGGCGCCGTCATCTCGCTGCTGCTCTCGAAGCAGATGGCCAAATGGACGACCGGCGCCCGGACGATCGACGGCACGGAAGGCGAGACGCAGGGCTGGCTGGTGCGGACCGTCGAGCAGCTCGCCGGCCAGGCCGGCATCGGCATGCCGGAGGTCGCCGTCTATCCCGGCGCCGCGAACGCCTTCGCCACGGGGGCCTTCCGCAACCGGGCGCTGGTCGCCGTCTCGACCGGCCTGCTGGAGAGCATGCCACGGGCCGAGGTGCGCGCCGTGCTCGGCCACGAGATCGGGCATGTCGCCAACGGTGACATGGTCACGATGACGCTGCTGCAGGGCGTGCTCAACGCCGCCGTGCTGCTCCTGTCGCGCGTCATCGGCGTGGCCGTCGACCGGACCGTGTTCGGCACGCGCCGCGGCGTGGGACTCGGCTACGTGCTCACCCGCCTGGCCATGCAGATCCTGCTGGGCATCCTCGCCTCGATGGTCGTGATGGCCTACTCGCGCCGCCGTGAATACGCCGCCGACGCCAGCTCGGCGCGCTACCTGGGCTCGGCCTCCGACATGATCGCCGCCCTGCAGCGCCTGGGCGGTCTCGTACCCGGCGAACTGCCCGCCTCGATGAAGGCCTTCGGCATCAACGCCAAGCCGGGCTGGGCGCACCTCTTCTCGTCGCACCCGCCCATGGAGGCGCGCATCGAGCGGTTGCGTGGCTTGTCGGGCGCCTATTGACCTCCATCAGGACGCGTCCGATGCCCGACAGCCAACCCAACATCCTGCTGATCCACACCGAACACCATCGCGGCGACTGCCTGGGATGCGAAGGGCACCCGGTGCTCCTGACGCCGACGATGGACAACATCGCCCGCCAGGGGGTTCGCTTCAGCCGCTTCTATTCGGCCTGCCCAACATGCATCTCGGCCCGCCGCAGCATCCTGCGCGGCCAGTCGCCCCAGACGCACGGCATGGTCGGCTACGCCGATGGCCTCGAATGGGGCGGCGTGCCGACGCTGCCCGGCGTCCTGCGCGACAACGGCTACCAGACCTACCACATCGGGCGCAGCCTGCACCAGCATCCGGCGCGCAAGTGCCACGGGTTCGAGTGGATGGAGCAGAACGAGGACTACCACGAGTGGCTGCACGACCACTCGCCGACGCACGGGATCAACGACTGGTTCGGCGGCGGTGTGTGCAACAACGACTGGACCGTTCACCCCTGGCATCTCGATGAAGGTCTGCACATGACCAACTGGACCGTCGAGCGTGCGCTGCGCTTCATGGCGCGGCGCGACCCGAGCCGTCCGTTCTTCCTGTCGCTCGGCTTCATCGCCGCGCATCCGCCCTTCCAGCCACCGGCCTTCTATTTCGAACGCTATCTCCGCACGGGGGTGCCCGAGCCGTGGATTGGCGACTGGGCCTCGCCGCCCGTGCCTGGCGAGGAGGACCGCGACGACTATCCCAGCACCCACCGGATCGATCTGCCGAGCGAGGCGCTGCTCAGCATGCGGGCCGCCTTCTACGGTCTGCTCAACCATGTGGACGACCAGTTGCGGCGCTTGATCAATCCGGTCCATGGGCTCCGGCATCGGCGCGATACGATCATCATCCTGACGAGCGACCACGGCGAAATGCTGGGCGACCACTACCGCTTCCGCAAGTCGGTGGCCTACGAGGGATCGGCCCGCGTGCCGTTTCTGCTCAGCGCGCCGCCGCGGTTCGGCGTCGATCCCGGCGGCGTGGTCGACGCGCCGGCCACACATGCCGACATCATGCCGACGCTGCTCGACATGCTGGGCCTGCCGGTGCCCGACACCGTCGATGGGTTGAGCCTCTATCCGCTCATGCGCGGGGAACCGGCGCAGAAGTGGCGCGATGCCCTCCACATCGAGCATGCCCCCCACCACCAGAGTTTGACTGATGGTCGCGAAAAATACATCTGGTGGCCCGGGACCGGCACCGAGCATCTCTTCGACCTGACCACGGACCCGCATGAGCTGCATGACCTGGCGGCCGACGCCAGCGCGGCCAGCCGCGTGGCCGCCTGGCGTGAACGGCTGATTGAACGGTTGCGCGACCGACCCGAGGGCTTCGTGCGCGACGGCCAACTCGTCCCGGGGCGTCCCTACGGAGCGATGATCCCGGCGGAGGGCTGACCGCCTTGACGAGACCCGAAGCTGCCAGAGTTGATCGTGCCCCTGTCACATCACCATGCGCCCGTCCTTGCGAGCCGTGATGCAATGACTAGACCCACCGTCATCATCTTCAATCCCGACTCCTACCGCGGGGATGTTCTCGGGCACCTGGGCAATGCCGGCGCCGTCACGCCGCATCTCGACGCCCTCGTCAACGCGGGGGGTGTCTCCTACGCCAATGCCTTCGCGCAGAATCCCGTCTGCACGCC
>JAAYZJ010000108.1 GCA_012514915.1 Lentisphaerota bacterium
CGTGAAGAGGCGCTGCTTGTGCTCGTCGGTGAAGCGCAGGAAGCTCATGCTCTCGGCATAGCGCCGGCCGGCATCGTGAAACGACATCGCATGGAGCCATTTCAGCCGGGCGGCGGTGCTCTTGTAGCCGAACGACTCGGGGACGAGGTTGATCAGCCGGCCGAAGACCTGGCGGCGCAGGCCGGCGGGGATCCAGGCGTAGTAGTCGACCAGCCGCTGGCCGGCGAAGCGGTCGTAGCCGGCGAAGTTCTCGTCGCCGCCGTCGCCGCTGAGGACGACCTTGACTTCGCGCGCCGCCTCGCGCGAGACGAGATAGACGCCGACGCCGAAGGGGTCGGAGGGCTCGTCCATGTGGTGGATCATCCGCGGCATGAGATGGACAAGGTCGGCCTCGACGACCTTTTCGCGTCCGATCAGTCCGTATTTCTGCGAGACCATGCGGGCGTAGGGCAGTTCGTTGAACTTCTGCTCCTTGACGCCGATCGAAAAGGTGGGGAAGGGGGTGCCCGTGGCCTCGGCCATCATCGCCGTCACCACGCTCGAGTCGATGCCGCCGCTCAGGAAGGAGCCGACGGGCACGTCGCTGAGCAGGTGGAGCTTGACGGTCTCGGCGAGGAGCTGGTCGAGCTGTTCGACCGCCTCGTCCTCGCTGCAGGTCAGCTTGTGGCAAAAGTCGAGATCCCAGTAGCGTTCCGACTGGATCCGTCCGTCGGCGGTGCGCAGCATCCAGGTGGCAGCGGGCAGCTTGTGGATCCCCTTGAAGAAAGTGTAGCGGTCGGGCACGAAGCGCAACGACATGTAGTGCCAGAGCGCGTCGGCGTCGGCCTCGCGCGCGACGAGGTTTGTCGCCAGCAGGCACTTGACCTCGGAGGCGAAGGCGAAGCCGCCCGGCGCGTCGATGTAGAAGAGCGGCTTCTGGCCCATCTGGTCGCGGGCGAGGAAGAGACTGCGGTCATCCCGGTTCCAGATCGCGATCGCGAACATGCCGCGGAGCCGCTTGACGCAGGCGGGGCCCTCCTCCTCGTAGAGGTGAAGGATCGACTCGACATCGGTGGCCGTCGTGAAGCGGTGCCCGCGCGACTCGAGCTCCCGCCGCAGGGCGGGACTGTTGTAGACCTCGCCGTTGCAGAGCAACTGAAGGGCGCCGGTCTCGTTGGCGATCGGCTGGCGCCCGGTGACGAGGTCGATGATGCTCAGTCGCCGCTGCGCCATCGAGAGGTGGGCGTCCGAATACGTGCCCTCGTCATCGGGTCCGCGATGGGTGATCAGCCGGGACATCTCGCGGATCATCTCCGCATGCCCCGGTGTGAGAATGCCTGCTATGCCGCACATGGGGGTGATCTCACAGGAAGCCGTTGTCGCGGTACCATTCGTAGGTCCGCCGGAGCCCCTCGTCGAGCCCCACTTTCGGGTCGTAGCCGAGTTCTTGGCGGGCGCGGCTGATGTCGAAGGCGCGGTTCTGGCGGTACCAGTCGACGCGGCGCGGAAAGATCGGCGGCGTGACCTTGAAGGGCTTGCAGAGCTTCTCGCAGACGTGTCCCGCGGCCACGACCGGCCAGACGGGATAGTGGCGGATGGCGACGTCGATCCCCATGGCCCGCCCCGTGCGCCGCACGAGATCCTCGATCGGCACGTACTCGGCATCGGCCGCCAGATAGGTCCGTCCGTTCCCCTTCGCCGGATCCATGGCGAGGATGAAGGCGTCGACCAAGTTGTCGATGTAGACGGGGTGGTAGAGGGTTTTGCCGCTGCCAACCATCGGGAAATGGCCGCGCGCGACCCGCTTGAAAATCATCAGGAAGCGCTCGGGGTCGCCCGGCCCGTAGATCGCCGAGGGGCGGATGATCGTCGCCTTGAGTCCTTTGCGGACGAACTCCATCGTGACGGGTTCGGCCTCGTACTTGGTCTGCTGGTAGTAGTCGGCCGGGGCGATGTTGTGGTCCTCGTCGGTCGGCGGGTTCTTGACGTTGCCGTGGACGCCGCACGTGCTGCAGTAGATGAACTTCTTGACGTTGGCGGCGAGGGCCTCCTCGAGGCAGATGCGGGTGCCGCCGACGTTGACGTCCCAGTAGTGCTGCTCGGGGACATTCATCTCCCGGAAGGCGGCGGCGATGTGCTGGACGACGTCGACGCCCTGCAGGCAGCGGCGGACGCACGCACGGTCGGTGACCGTGCCGATGACGACCTCGGCGCCCCAGGCGCGAAGCTCCTCGGTCTTGAGCCCTTCCTTGTAGTCCATGGCCACGACCTGGTGCCCCAGGTCGAGCAGGCGCCGAACCAGGGCCTTGCCGGTGAATCCCGTACCGCCGGTAACTAAGACTTTCATGCAAATTCCTTGGGGCAAGCACGATCCGCGCTCCACGTGGCGCTGGACAAACTTGACGACACGCATAGCATATCATTCCCGCCCGTGCGCAATCCAGCCGAAAGAAGGCACCCCCCCGCGCCCCCCCCCGCGCCGGAGGCGCGGGGGCGCGGGAGAGAAGGTAGGACAGGCATTCCTGCCTGTCCTCTGTGTGGGGGTGCGGGAGTGTCGGGGTGTGTGAGTGGAGCTTCCAAAAACGTTGCCGCGAGTTTTGCCGCGAG
>JAAYZJ010000109.1 GCA_012514915.1 Lentisphaerota bacterium
GCGAACGCCAATGCCGTGGCCGAGGAGGTCGTCGCGCTGATCCTGGCCGACATGCGGCACGTGATCGCGGCCGACGCGTCGACCCGCGCCGGCGGCTGGGAGAAGAAGGCGTTCATGGGGGCGGAACTGGCCGGCAAGACCGTCGGCATCGTCGGCCTGGGCAACATCGGGCGGCTCGTGGCCCGGCGCCTGCGCGGCTTCGACTGCCGCCTGCTGGGCTTCGATCCGCTGGTGCCCGGCGAACGGGTGCGCGAGGCGGGCATCGACCCCGTCGACCTCGACGAGCTGTTCAGCGAGTCGGACATCGTCACCCTCCATATTCCCGAGACGGAATCGACGCGCAAGCTCGTCGGCCCGCGCCTGCTCGGCCTGATGAAGCCCGGTGCCCGCATCGTCAACTGCGCCCGGGCCGGCATCATCGACGAGGACGCCCTGCGCGCCGTCAAGCAGGAGAAGAAGCTGCGCTTCCTGAACGACGTCTACCCGAAGGACGCGCCCGGCCCCAAGACCGTCGCCGACATCGCCGACATCATGATGCCCCACCTCGGGGCGAGCACCGTCGAGGCCAATGAGATGGCTGCCCGGCGGGCGGCCGAGGAGCTGATCGATCTCGACGAGTGCGGCTCGACCGCCTACATCGTCAACCGGGACATCCCCGAGGGCCTCGACAAGGCCTACTGCGACCTGGCCTTCGCCGGCGCCCGGCTCACCCGCGCCCTCGCCGGGCACTCCTCCCCGATCAAGATGATCGAGACCAGCTTCTACGGCCAGCTCGAACCCTACGCCGATTGGCTGCTCGTCTCGGTTCTCTCGGGCATCTGGGAGGGTTTCGACCGCCTCAACGACCACCAAGCGGCCCTGCAGTTCCTCAAGGACATGGGCATCGAGTACGTCAACCGGCCCGTCGATCCCGACAAGGGTTTCCTGAACTCGATCACCGTCGACTTGATCGTCGAGGAGGCCGACAACCGCCTCAAGCGCACCAGCGTCCGCGGTACCGTCACCGAGTCGCGGCTGATGATCGCCCGGATCAACGAGTTCGACCGGCTCTACTTCGAGCCCAGCGGGACGATGCTCTTCTGCATCTACGGCGACCGTCCCGGCGTGATCGCCGCTGTGAGCCGCCGCCTGGCCGACCTCGACATCAACATCGAGGACATGCGCAACCCGCACGATCCCAAAACCAACCGTTCGCTGCTGATCTTCAAGCTCAACCGTCCCGTCGCCTCCGACGTGGTGGCGGCGCTGGATCGGGAGATCGACGCCCTTTCCGCCATGAGCATCACCCTGTAGTAGCCCGATGTCCGTTCGCGTCCGTTTTGCCCCCAGTCCCACGGGTCAGGTTCACATCGGCAACATCCGCGCGGCGATCTTCAACTGGCTGTTCGCGCGGCACGCGGGGGGCTCCTTTCTGCTGCGCGTCGAGGACACCGACCGCGAGCGCTCGACGCCGGAGGCGATCCGCACGCTCCTGTCGGTCATGGAGTGGCTCGGTCTGGACGCCGACGAACCCCCCGTCTACCAGAGCACGCGAACGGCGCGCCACCTCGCGGTGGCCGAGGCCATGGTCGCCTCCGGAGCGGCCACCCGCGAGAACCGCGACGGGAAGGGCGAATGCATCGTCTGCCGCATGCCGGCGGAGGGCAAGGTCGAGTTCACCGACGCCGTCAAGGGCCGCATCCGCAAGCGGGCGGAGGACACCCAGGACTTCGTGATCGTCCGCTCCGACGGCAGTCCCGTCTTCCACCTGGCCAACGTAGTCGACGACCACGACATGGGAATCACGCATGTCATCCGCGGCGACGACCACGTGGAAAACACTTTCAAGCACCTCCAGATTTTCAAGGCCATGGGGGTCGAGCCGCCGGTCTACGCCCACCTGCCGATGATCGTCAACCACATGGGCAAGCCTTACAGCAAGCGGGACGGCGCCGCCTTCGTCGGCGACTTCCAGGAGCAGGGCTATCTGCCCGACGCCCTCTTCAACTTCCTCGCCCTGCTGGGCTGGGCGCCCGGCGACGACCGCGAGATCCTGTCGCGGCAGGAGATGATCGACGCCTTCTCCCTGGAACGCTGCAAGTCGAGCGCGGCCCGCTTCGACCTCCGCAAGCTGCTCTGGATGAACGGCGAGTACCTGCGCAACCTGCCCCGTCCCGTCGTGGAAGCCGAGTTCCGCCGCCGCCTACAGATAGCCGGGCTCGACGCCGGCACCTTGCCGGACGCCACCTGGAACGGTGTGCTCGACCAGATGATTCCGCGCACGCGGGTGTTCGGCGACGTACCGGGCAACTGCATCTACTTCTTCACCGAGAACTACCCCTTTGATCCCAAAGCCGTCGACAAGCGTCTGCGTCCCGACGGCGTCGTCGCGCTGCTGCAGGAGGTGGCGCAAGCCTTCGAAGCGCTGCCCGCCTTCACGGTCGAGTCGAGCGAGACCGCCCTCCGCGCGCTGGGCGAGGCCCGCGGTCTCGGCATCGGCATGCTCGTGCATCCCGTGCGGGTCGCCGTGTCCGGCGTCGGCGAGGGCCCCGGTCTCTTCGAACTGCTCACCCTGCTGGGCCGCGAACGCGTCTGCGCGCGCTTGCGTCGCGCCGACAAGGCCCTGCAAACCACCGCAAACTAATTGTCCACTGTAGAATCTTCCATCATGAAACGTTTCCAGCCCTTCCCCTCCGACAAACCCGTCCGACTCGGCCTCATCGGCTGCGGCGGCATCTGTCGTGGTGTCCATGTGCCGGCCTACCGCAAAGATTCGCGCGTGGAGGTCGTCGCACTCTGCGACATCGTGCCGGATCGTACTGCGCGCCTGGTCCGCGACGCTTTCCCCGCCGCGCAGGCCTGCACCGACTACCGTGAACTGCTGGCCCGCCCCGACATCGATGCCGTCGACATCTGCACGCCCAACCATCTGCATTCCGAAATCGCCATTGCCGCCTTCCAGGCCGGCAAGCACGTGATGTGCGAAAAGCCCGACGCCACCGACCCCGTCAAGGCCGAAGCGATGAAGGCCGCCGCCGAGCAGGCTGGCAAACTGCTGATGGTCATGCGCAACAACCGCTTCACGGACGCCTCGAAGATGGCCCGCCGCTTCATCGAGGCCGGCAAGATGGGCGAGGTCTACGCTGCGCGCTGTGGCTGGCAACGCCGGCGCGGCATTCCCGGCCGGGGCGGCTGGTTCACGACGCGC
>JAAYZJ010000110.1 GCA_012514915.1 Lentisphaerota bacterium
CCTGAGCTGGCGTGCGCTCGTGCGCCTGAAGGGCGACGGCGCCCCGCTGGGCAAGTGGCTCCACCGCTGGCGCAATGTTCCGCTGGTCATCTGATTGACCAAACCCACCCCGCCCGACAACCTCCTGGAAAACCGATGCAAACCGCCCTCGAAACGATCGCCACCCTCTCGCATGAATTCGGCGCCGACGACTATGTCATGGGCGGCGGCGGCAACACCTCCTGCAAAAACGAGGTGACGCTCTGGATCAAGCCATCCGGCACGACACTGCAGGCACTGGCCCCCGACCGGTTCATCGCCATGGACCGCGCGCGCCTGGCCGGACTGTACACGCTGGCCGCGCCGCCCGACGCCGCGGCCCGCGAGGCCCTGGTCAAGTCGGTGATGGAAGCCGCCGTGCTTCCCGCCACGCCGGGCCGCGCCTCGGTCGAGGCCCCGGTGCACGACAGCTTCCAGGCGCGCTTCGTCGTCCACACTCATCCCACGCTCGTCAACGGCGTGGCGTGCTCGCTCGGCGGCGCCGCGTTCGTCCGCCGCCGCTTTCCCGACGCGCTCTGGCTCGATTACTGTGACCCCGGCTACACGCTCAGCCTGCATGTCCGCGAGGCTCTGGCCGACTACCGCCGCCGCCACGGCGACCGCGAGCCGCAGGTGATGTGGCTCGAGAACCACGGCATTTTCGTGGCCGGCGACACGGCCGACGACATCCGCGCCGCCTATGCCGCCGTCATGGAGACCCTGCAGGCGTTCTACAAGCACCTCGGCCTGCCAACGGCGCCGCCGCCCGCGCCCCCGCCGCCCGCCCCCGAAACAGCCGCGGCGGCGGAGCGCGTGCTACGCGACACGCTTGGTGCCGAGGCCGCCGTCGTGGTGGCGCAGGGCCCCGTCGCCTGCGCCGCGGGCCCCGTCTCGCCCGACCATTTGGTCTACGCCAAATCCTTCGTGTACGAAGGACTCCTCACGGCCGACGCCATTCAGGCTTTCGCCGCGCGGCGTGGCTATCTGCCGCGCGTCTTCTCCACCCCCGATGCGATCTACGCCTGCGGAGCGACCGCGACGACCGCCTCCCGCGCCATGGCGTTCGCCGTCAACGCCGCCTGGATCCGGCAACTGGCGCGCGCCTGCGGCGGCGTCCAGTACCTGAGCGACGCCGCCCGCCGGTTCCTGGAGAACTGGGAGGTCGAATCCTACCGGGCTAAGCAGAGTTAGCCGCGGGGAGGCTCCCATCCGTGTCGGCATCCACGTCGGGCAAATCGAGCAGCGCCGCGGCCTCGTCGCGCGACAGCTCCGCGACACTCTGCAGGCGCCGTTCCATCGCCCGCGTGCGGCGCGCCGACTGATCGAGCGTGTTGGCCGCGAGCTGCACGTGGCGGCGCACCCGGTCCAGATAGCCGGCGAAGACGCCGAACTCGGTCTTGACCGCCCCCAGCACCTGCCAGACCTCGCTGGCGCGCTGTTCGATCGCCAGCGTCTGGAAGCCGACCCGGAGGCTGTTCAGGATGGCCGCCAGCGTCGTCGGCCCCGCGATCAGGACCCGGCAGCGCTGCTGGATCTCGTCGTGCAGCCCCGGCAGACGCAGAACTTCGGCGAACAGCCCCTCGGTCGGCAGGAAGAGGATGGCGAAATCGGTGCTGGCTGGCGGACAAATGTACTTGCGTTGGATTTCCTGCGCCATCTTCAGCACCGTCGCGCGCAGTTCGGCCGCCGCCCGCTGGACGCCATCGGCATCGGCAGCCAGCGACGCCTCGACCAGACGCTCGTATGACTCCTTGGGGAACTTGGCATCGATCGGCAGCCAGACCGGCCCGTCCCCCGGCTTGCGGCCGGGCAGCGTGACGGCATATTCGACCACCTCGCGGCCTTCGGTGATGCGCACATTCGCCCCATATTGGTCCGGCGTCAGAATGTCGGCAAGAATGGCCCCCAACTGGTACTCGCCCCACGTGCCGCGTTCCTTCACGTTGACCAGCACCCGCTTGAGATCCCCCACCCCGGTGGCCAGCGCCTGCATCTCGCCCAGGCCCCGCTGCACGGCCTCGAGGCGTTCGCTGACCAGCCGGAACGATTCTCCCAGCCGCTTCTCCAGCGTGCTCTGGAGCTTCTCGTCGACCAGTTGGCGCATCGCCTCGAGGCGCCGCTCGTTGGCGGTCTGCATGTCGCCCAGCTTCTTTTCGTTGGACTCCTGGAGCGCCTGGAGAGCGGTTTCCGTCTTGGCAACCAATCGATTGACGGCCTCGACCAGCCGGTCGCCCTGTTCGCGGCTGTCGCGCGCCAGGCGGTCGAGGCGCTCACCCTGGTCAGTGCCCAGCCGCTGCAGCAGGCCGGCCAGCAGCGCGTTGGCCTCGTGCTGCTGCCGGGCAATCTCCTGCCGCAGCGTGCTAGCCTGCTCGCCCGCCTCCGCGCGTCCCTGTCGGAATTCGTCGCGCAAGGCGTGTTCCAGCCCGGGGCGCGACCGCCCCGACGCACGCACCCGCAACACCGTCAGAACGATGAGGACGCCCAGCAGCACACCCAGTAGCATAAACCAAAGCAGTTCCACGGTCATCGATGCAACGGCTCCTTTCCATGTGCCCAGATTCTACACGTCCCGCGCCCCTGCGCCAAGAACGGCTTGCGCAACCGTTGACAGCCCAGGCACATTCGCTATAATCCGGCCTATCAACCCGTGCGGACGGCTGTCGTCCGTCGGCTGGCACCATCCTCCAGGGGAACCGCGATGCGCATCTACCACCTCGACCTCAAAGTCGCCATGTTTCAAGAGTCCTGGATCAAGGACTGGTTCAGCCGCCTGAGCGAGCAGGGATACGGGGGGGTCTGCGTCGAGGTCGACAACAAGCTGGTCTTTCCCTCCCACCCCGAGTTTGCCGCCTCCGACGCCCTGACAAGCGACCAATGGCGCGGACTGGCGAGGTTCGGCAAGCAGCTCGGCCTGGTCGTTTACCCCCTGATCCAGACCCTGGGGCACATGGAGCATGTCCTCGTGCCCGACACGCCGCTGCGCAAGCTGGCCGAGGCGCCGGGCAATCCGTACATGTTCTGCCCGAGCAAGCCGGCGACGCACGCCTTCATCCTCGACCTGATCCGCGACGCGAACGAGGCCTTCGACCATCCCGGCCGCATCCACCTCGGCGGGGACGAATGCCGCCTCGTCGGCATGTGCCCCCACTGCCACGGCCAATCGCTGGCCGACCTGCTCGTCGGCTACATGCGGCAGCTCTATGCGGCCGCCAGCACCCTGGGCATGCAGGTCGAGTTCTGGGCCGACATGGTGCTGGCGCATCCGGAAACGCTCGACCACCTGCCAACCGACATTCGTTTTGTCGACTGGCTGTACAACCGCACCTGCGTGCGCGGCCCCGACCTGAAGCACTGCTGGGGCTACCCCACGACCGCCGGCCTGAGCGCGGCGCAGTTGCTGGAAGGGCTGCCGTCGCACTTGGAGCCCCTGCGCCCGTTCCTGACCGACGGCAACGGGGTCTGCAACGCCTTTTACGGGGCGCATTACCTCAAGTCCAAGGGCTACGAGGTCATGCTGGCCAGCGGCGTCCGCTTCGCCGGCGACAGCTACGCCCTGCCCCGCACCCGCACCAACCTGCTGAACGTCGGCGCGACCGAGGAGGCCGCCGTCGAACTGGGCGCCGACCATCTCGTCACCAGTTGGGCGGTTCGGCTCAGCCATCCCGAAACCACCTGGCCGGGGATGCTGGCGACCGACACGTCGCTGGACGAGGCGGTCCTGGCACGGGTTGGCGCGTCGATCGGCGGACTCGACGGCGGCCTGCTGGCGACGCTCGACCAGGCCCAGCAAGGGTTGAACGGCATCGACATCCTGCCGGAACCCCTCATGCGCTACCAGCGCCCCTTCTACGCCGACTGGCTGGGCTACGTCCGCGAGATCCGGACGGCCCCCGACGCCGCCGAGCGCGCGGGCGCCATCCGGCAGCGGATCCAGGCCGCGGCGACGGCGCAGGAGACCCTGCAGGCCCGGCTGGACGGCGGAAGCGGCGACCGGACGGCGCTGCGCCACTGGATCGTCGGGCTGCGCCTCCTGCACCTGCGCGCCCGGCAGGTGCTTGCCATGCTCGAGCCGCAGGCCAACCTCGAAGCCAGCCTGAGGCTGCTGATCGAGGAGAACCATCGCCTGATGGGTGATTTCATCGAGGTGTGGCGCGACAGCCTCACGCCCACCTCTTTGGCCAACGAACTCGAGATCAAGTTCAGGCGCGACATCCGCGTGCTGACCGAAATCCTCGGCTAGCCAGCTTCACGCCCCCGACGAACCAAACCCGCCGGCGCCACGCGCCGTCTCCCCGATCGATTCGGCCCAGGTTATGTCGACCTGGGCGACGGCGGCGAACACAAGCTGGGCGACCCGCATCCCCGGCTCGACCGTGAAGGGGGTGTCCCCGTGGTTGATCAGGATCACACCGATCTCGCCCCGGTAGCCGGCGTCGATGGTGCCCGGCGCATTCAACACCGTCACGCCGTGCCGCAGGGCCAGGCCGCTGCGCGGCCTGACCTGAGCCTCCAGGCCGGCGGGCATGTCAAGCGCGAGGCCGGTCCTGACGAGGGCCCGGGCGCCCGGCGCCAGCACGGTGCCCTCGCACGCCTGCAGATCCATGCCGGCATCGCCGGGGTGGGCCTGTTGCGGCAGGGCGGCCGCCGGATGCAGCCGCATGAAGCGAATCGGACGAAGCTTTGCCATGTCGGCGCAGTATAGCAGACGCGCCAGCCCGCGACAGGACGTTTTTTGCTGTTGAAACACGTGCCCATTTATGCAATAATAATTGTTTTTCTTTTCGAAACCTGCCTAGTGACATTATGTCTGAACACGTACACCCCCTGACCAAGGTTCGCAACATCGGTATCATGGCGCACATCGACGCCGGCAAGACCACCACGAGCGAGCGCATCCTTTTCTATTGCGGATCCAACTACAAGATCGGCGAGGTGCATGACGGTGCCGCGACGATGGACTTCATGGCGCAGGAGCAGGAGCGCGGCATCACGATCGGCTCGGCG
>JAAYZJ010000111.1 GCA_012514915.1 Lentisphaerota bacterium
GCATCGACGCATCGCTCAAGCTGTTCCGGCAGTTGAAGATGAAAAAGCCGCGGACCTTCCTCGACTACCGCGAACTTCTCGCCGACCCGGAACTCGACGCCGTGATAGTTTCTTCCTCGTGGAACAGCCATATCCCCATCGCCATCGCTGCCATGCGCGCCGGCAAGCCGGTTGGCTTCGAAGTCGGCGGCGCGACCTCGATCCAGCAGCTCTGGGAACTCGTCCACACCTCCGAGTCGACGGGGGTTCCCTGCATGCTGCTTGAAAACTGCTGCTATGGGCGCGACGAGCTGATGGTTCTCGATCTGGTACGCCAGGGCCTGTTCGGCGAGCTGATCTACTGCGAGGGAGGGTACGAGCACAATCTTTCGGGGATGGCTTGCAGCCTCGAGCGGAACCGCGAGCGCGCCTTCCACAATCTCCGGCGCAATGGCGACCTCTACCCGACGCATGCCCTGGGGCCGATCGCCAAGATCCTGGGGATCAACCGCGGCAACCGTTTCGTCAGCCTGACCTCGACCGCCACCAAGGCCCGCGGCTTCGCCGCCGCGGCCGCCGCGCGCGAGGGCCAGGGCGCGGCCGGCCACACGGTCTTCAACAAGGGCGACGTCGTCACGACGGTCATCAAGTGCGCCAACGGCGAGGTGGTCACGCTCAAGCACTGCGTCTCGCTCCCCCGCCCCTATTCGCGCGATTGCCGCGTGCAGGGGACGCGGGGCATCTGGCTGGAGGACGCCAAGGGGCTCTTCATCGAGGGGCTGACCAAAACCGAGTTCGTCGACGATCAAGGCAAGCCCTATCATGCCGAGAAGTGGGACCCGATCGACACCTATCACGAGCGCTACGACCATCCGATCTGGAAGCGCTTCCGCGCCAATATCAAGGGGGGGCACGGCGGGATGGACACGCTGGTGCTCCAGGGCTTCTTCGATGCCGTCCGCAAGCGGGTGCAGACGCCGATCGACGTCTACGACACCGCCGCCTGGATGGCCATCACGTGCCTCTCGGAAGACTCGATCGCCATGGGCAGCCAGCCCGTGCCCGTGCCCGACTTCACCAACGGACGCTGGATCAACCGCGAGCCCGAACCCGAATCGCCCTGGTCGCTCACGCTCAAGCCGGATGCATCGCCCCCGCCTCCAGCAGCAGGCGCCGGTCGCAGCGCGCGGCGACCTCGGCGTCGTGCGTGACGATCACGAGGGCGTGGCCGCTCTGGCGCACCAGCCCGAACAGCAGGTCAAGCGTCTGCAGCCCCGTGTGCCGGTCGAGGTTTCCGGTCGGTTCGTCGGCCAGCACCAGCGCGGGGCCGTTCATCAGCGCGCGCGCGATCGCGACCCGCTGCTGCTCGCCGCCCGACAGCTCCAGGGGCATGTGGGTCGCGCGGTCCGCCAGGCCCACCTGCGCCAGCAGCTCCAGGGCGCGGGCACGCAGCCGCTGCCGCGGCAGGCGCGCGACAGCCATCGCCGGCAGGAGGACGTTTTCCGTCACGTCCATCTCCGGCAGCAGGTGGTAGGCCTGGAACACGAACCCCACCGCGCGGGCCCGCAGGGCCGTCCGCTTGCGGGGCGGCAGGCGGTAGAGCGACTCACCCAGCAGCACGACTTCGCCGGCATCGGGACGATCGAGCCCCCCCAGGACATGCAGCAGCGTGCTCTTGCCGGCTCCGCTGCGGCCGACGATGGCGACGCGTTCCGCCGCCCCGACCTCGAAGGAGGCACCCTGGAGCACCTCGACGGTCTTGTGCGGCAGGCGGTAGGACTTGCCAAGCTGCCGGGCCACCAGCAAAGGCGCGCCGTGGGATGTGTCTGCCAGGGTCTCCATGATGCTCCGTTCCGTGTCCGTGCCTAGCTACGCAGGGCCTCGACGGGATCCATCCGGGCGGCGCGCCAGGCGGGCACGATGCTGGCCAGCGTGCAGAACAGGATGACCGAGAGCCCCACCTGGACCACCTCCGCCGGCAGGACGCGCCAGGGAATCTCGTCGAGCCCGTAGATGCTCTTGGGAAACACCTGCAGGCCGAACCGCGCCAGCCCATCGACCAACCGTCCCAGGTTGTGCAGCACGCCGTAGGCGGCGGCGATGCCCAGCAGCGTCCCCGCCAGGCACTGCACCCAGCCATGCAGGACGAATGTCCACATGATCTGGCGCGACGAGAATCCCAGTGCCTTGAGCAGGCCGATCTCGTGCGTCTTCTGGACGGTGATCACGATCAGCGTGTTGGTCACGCAGAA
>JAAYZJ010000112.1 GCA_012514915.1 Lentisphaerota bacterium
ATCTGGAGGGTCGGGCTCTGTCCCGACCGGTTTCCGGAGGAGGTTCTGCAAGATCCTCAGTAAGGGCCAGGTTATCTTGGTGATCTTGGCGGCTTGGCGGTGTACGGCCCTCTGCGCCGCGGGAGTTTTCGACTACAGTCGACTACTGGCGACTACTGGCGACTACTGCATGAGCGCGAAATCTCAGCGCTCCAACTCCAGCCAGAGGCGAGCAAGCAGGCGACGGAAGGCATCGAAGGCCTCCTCGCCGGCATCCATGGTGAGGGTGGCGTAAGCCGCTTCCAATTCACGCTCGACAGCATCCGCCTTGCCCGCGGCGGCGGCGCGGGCGCGGACGGCCTGCACGGCGGTGGCATCCTCAAGTCCCAGTCGGAAGGCGCCGGCACGGAGCGAGGGGAGAATGTCGCCCGTGGCGGGATCGGGATAGAAGAGCGTGGTGAAGGTCGCGTCGGTGTCGAAAAGGTCGGCCCGTTCGCTCTTGCGGAAGGCGGGATCGAGCGCGTGCGACCAGACCATGCCGCCATAGTAGCTGAGACCATCGCCCCCCTTCATGAAAGTGTCGAGCATCAGGAAGCGGGCCTGCGAGCGGGGGCGCGGCGACCAGGCGTAGGGGCCGGGGCCGCAGACGTAGGGCCAGATGGGCTCGCGGGCCGCCTTTCGCGCATCGCGGAAGTTCTTCGAGAAGCATTCGAAATCATCGTCGGGGATCGGTCGCCCCCAGCGGTTCAGATAGAAGTTGTAAAGCGGAATCCAGAACCCCATCGTGCCGACGGCGAGATGCTTGTTGAAGACACCGTAGCCGTTGATCGCCACGCTCATGCGCACTCCACACCGCTTGTAGAGCTCCGCCCGCCCGATCCACCCCTCGTAGTCGGGAATCTCGTCGCCGTGGCGGCAGACCAGATTGTCCTCCAGATCCAGGTTACGGAAGGTTTGTCGCAGCGCGGGGATCACCCGCTCCCAGGCCTCGAAGTCGTCGGCCAGCTTGTGAATGCGGCTCAGCTTCTGCATCGCCTCCTTGTGCCAAAGGTGGTTGAAGGAGTCGACCATCAGCAGGTCGATGCAACCGGCGGCGCGCACCGCTTCAAGCTCACGGCGGAAGGCCGCGTCGTCGATGGTGACCTGGCCGGCCTCGTCGACCTCCACCCGCAGGCCGCCGACATCGAGGTTGTAGGTGGTGTTGCCGAAGGGCGCGAGCTGGCGCAGCAGGCCGGGGAGGCGCGCCAGATAGGTCTCCTGGTCCCAGCCGAAATACTGGCGGAGCGACTCGGCATCGAAGCCCATCGGGTAAAAGCCCAGCGCGCGCCGGTCGGGTAGCGTCACCGGCAGCACCTCGGTCTCGAGTACCAGTTCACGTTCGCCACCTTGCCAGGCGAGCCGCGCCGTCTCGCGGCGCATGCCGGGCGGGGTGTCGGCGGCAACCGGCAGGCTCATCCACAGGGCGTGCAGTGATCCGGTCGCGAGCGCCTCCGGCACGGCGGGCAAGGCGGCGTCGTGCAGGGCCACCACGCGGCGTTCGCCGGCCGAGCGGCTCTCGAAGCGGAACGGGACGACCCGCACATCGGCACCGGAGGGCGCGTCCAGCGTCACCTGATCGATGGCGGCCCCCGTCCGCAGCAGCAGGAGAAACTCGGCATGGCCGTTGCGCCAGGCCGTGGTGCGGAAGGCGCCGGCGTGCTCCTTCTGGCCCGACCAGGCGTAGGGCATCCGGTCGCCCCAGGGATAGGCCGAGACGATGACCGCCGCGCGCGACGCCGCCGTACCGTACTGCCCGATCACCTCTTCAACCGCCCGGTCTGTCGCCAGCTCGCCGATGCCGGCGATGGTCAGGAGCGCCCCTTCGCCTTCTCGTGCATCACGGAACCCGACCGTGGCCCGCGTGGGCTCGAGGGGATAGGGATTGAACAGTCGCTGTTCCGCATTAAGTTGATCGAGCAGCGCGTTCACACCGGGCTCGCCAATGACGACCGTCAGCAGATTGGTGTCGCACCGTCCCCTGCACGTGACGTTGTAGTGCTGGAGGTAGCTCAACGCCGGGTGCCAGGTACCGCCGAGCTGTATGGCGAGACGTTCCCAGAGCGCCTGCCGTTCGGGGGACGAGCGGTCGGGTGTGACGACGACCACGCTGCGCGACGCGGCCAGTTCACGCACACGCTCCCAGTCGGGCGCCGGCAATGGCGCGGCCTCAAGGCGCGGCACGACGGGATTCGCCAGCAGACGCGCCGCGGTGGCTCGCATGGTGTCGATCGCCTGCTGCACGCCGGGCTCCTCGC
>JAAYZJ010000113.1 GCA_012514915.1 Lentisphaerota bacterium
CCCGTGCTGATCGACAAGCCCCTCGCGACGACGGTCAAGGGCTGCCGGCGAATCATGGCACTGGCCGAGAAAACCGCGCTGCCAGTGATGATCGGCTTCAACCTGCGCCACAACGCGGTGCTCAAGAAGTTGAAGCAGATCATCAGCAGGGGCGATCTGGGACGGGTGTTTCTGATCGAGAACCGCGAGTTCTACGATGGCGGCCGCACCTACATGGCCCGCTGGAACCGCGACTACGCCTTCTGCGGCGGCCTCTGGATCCACAAGGGGAGCCATGACTTCGACATCTTCCAATGGCTGCTGGATTTCCCGAAGCCGGTCAAGGTCAGCGCCTTCGCCGACATCAGCGTGCTGAACATGGACAACCTGCCGTTCCAGCCCGACCCGGGCACGCCGGTCGGCCCGACCTGCCACGCCTGCGCCTACCAGGCGAAATGCCCCGACTTCAACGATCTCGGCAGCGAGCTCGACCGCTGGGGCGACGAGGCGGCCAAGCTCGACGGCTATCACAAGGATCTCTGCATCTACGCCTCCGACAAGAGCGTCCACGACAACGGCATCGCCCTGGTCGAATACGACAACGGCGCCCGCGCCAGCCATCTCGAGTGCTTCGTCACCCCGATGACCGACCGCCTCTACACCGTGGTCGGCACGGGGGGGCAGGCCGAGGCCAGCCTCCACACGGGCGTGATCACCGTCCGTCCCCGTTGGAGCAAGGACACCGTGACGTACACGATCGCGCCGGAGACCGGCGGCCACGGCGGCGCCGACCCCCATGTCCTCGACACCTTCATCCAGGTCATCCGCGGCGAGCAGCCCAACGCCTCGACCACCGAGCACGGCATGCTGTCGACGGCCGTCGGGCAGGCCGCCGAGCTGGCGCGCCGCGAGAACCGCGTCGTCATGATCGACGAGCTGTTCCGCGACTAGCGCTGCAGGGTGCGGTTGAAGCGCACCCTTGCACGCCCGCCGGTTTCGGTCTACACTTCTCATCAAATTCAGCCTCCCCTCACGAACAAGGAACACGGAATGGCCACGAAAATCGCCGCCCAGCTCTACACGATCCGCGAACACACCAAGACCGCGGCGGACTTCGCCCGCAGTCTCGAGACCATCAGCAAGATCGGCTACCGCGCCGTCCAGCTCTCCGCCGTCGGCTGCATGGCGGGAGACCAGCCCGAGGTGTCGGCGGCCCAGGCCCGCAGCCTGCTCGACGACAACGGGCTTGCCTGCATCGCCACCCACCGGAGCTGGGACCAGCTTGTGAACGCGACCGAGGCCGAGATCGACTTCCACCGCGCGATCGGCTGCACCTTCGCCGCCATCGGCGGCCTCCCGCCCGCCTACCGCCAGGCCAAGGCCGCCGGGTACCGGGCGTTCATCGCCGATTCCCGCCCCACCCTGCTCAAGCTCAAGGAGGCGGGGATCGCCTTCGGCTACCACAACCATGCCCACGAGTTCGAGCGCAGCGGCGAGGGCCACAGGACCCTCTACGACATCTTCCTCGACGAAGCGGACGCCCTCATCAAGCTCGAGGTCGACCTCTACTGGGTCGACCACGCCGGCGTCAATCCCGAGCGGATCGCCGAGCGCGCCAGGGGACGGATGCCCGTCATCCACCTGAAGGACAAAGAGGTCGTCGATCCCGATGGTCCGGTCATGGCGGCCATCGGCGAGGGCAATCTCGACTGGGCGCATCTCATCCCCGCCTGCGAGGCGGCCGGCGTCCGATGGTACGCCGTCGAGCAGGATGTCTGCCGGCGCGATCCGTTCGACTGCCTCCGGTCGAGCTACGATTTCCTCGCGGGATTCGGACTGTAGCGTGGACCGGCAATGAACCTGCGAACCGTACTTTACGACGAGCATGTCGCGCGGGGCGCGCGGATGGTCGAATTCGCCGGCTGGGACATGCCGGTCCAGTATGCCGGCGTCCTGGCGGAGCATGCAGCCGTGCGCACCGCGGCCGGCCTGTTCGACACCAGCCACATGGATGCGATCCGCCTCGCCGGCCCCGGCAGCCTCGAGGCCCTCTCGCGCGTCGTCACGCAGGATGTGCGGACGCTGGCGGTCGGCGCCTGCCGCTACGGCTTCATGCTGAACGAGGAGGCCGGCGTGATCGACGACCTCATCGTCTACCGCCTGGCCGACGACGACTGGATGGCCGTCGTCAACGCCGGCACCGCCCCCGCCGACGTCGCCTGGCTGCGCCGGCAGTGCGCAGGCCCCGCGTGCACCGTGACCGACCTCCGCCCCGTCCTGGGCAAGCTCGACCTGCAGGGACCGCAGGCGCGGGCCATGCTGCAGCGGGTTCTCGGTGTAGACACCCAGTCCCTGCGCCGGTTCCGCTGGATGCGGCCCGCCAACCCTGCCCAGGCCGACTGGATCGTCAGCCGCACCGGCTACACCGGCGAGGACGGCGTGGAGATCTACGCCCCGCTCGACGCCCTGCCGGATCTCTGGCGCCGGTTGACCGGCGCCGGTGCGACGCCGTGCGGCCTCGGCGCGCGCGACACGCTGCGCCTGGAAGCGGGCCTGCCGCTGTACGGCCATGAGTTCGATACGTCCACCTCGCCCGCCGAGGCCAACCTGATGCGCTATTGCGCCAAGGACGAGCCGTTCATCGGACGCGAGGCGTTGCGGCGGCGCGCCGCCGC
>JAAYZJ010000002.1 GCA_012514915.1 Lentisphaerota bacterium
CGCCCGAGGCCGGGGCGCGGACGCGCCGCCGGCTTGTGGCTCTTGCCCGGCTTGAGATGCTTCCTGCTTGGATTAGCCATAGGTCACGGGTAGCTTGAGGGACGCGACAGTCCCGTTGTTTCCGGAAGACCGAACATCACGTTCATGTTCTGCAGGGCCGACCCGGCCTGCCCCTTCATCAGATTGTCGATGTGCGAGACGATCCGGAGTCGGTTGCACCGCGCATCCACGCTGACCGTCAGGTTGCAGAAGTTCGTTCCCCGCACCTGCATCGTCCCGATCGCCGTCTGACTATCATAGATCCGCACGAATGGACTATCTTGGTAAAAATCGCGGTAGAGCGCAAGGATTTCCGCCTCGCCCAGCGGCCGGGTCAGCGAGCCGTAGAGGGTGGAGAGGATGCCGCGGCAGACGGGAACCACCTGCGCGGTGAAGGTGACGCGCACCTCGCGCCCCGCCTGCTGCGCCAGTTCATGTTCGACCTCGCAGACATGCTGATGCCCCGCGAGGCGGTAGGCGTTCATCTGCTCGTAGCGGGCCGGGAAGTGGAATGGGGCGCTGAGCTTCTTGCCGGCGCCCGACACGCCGGTCTTGCAGTCGCAGATCGCGCCCACGGGGTCGATCAGGCCGAGCTTCATGGCCGGGGCGAGACCCAGGATGCAGCTGACGGCGAAACAGCCGGGATTCCCCACCAGCCGGGCGCTGCGCAGGGCGTCGCGGTGCAGTTCGGTCAGCCCATAGACGTTCCGGCCCAACCAGTCGGGTGCGGCATGCACGGGGTTCCGCCCGATGCGGGTCGCGTAGTCGGTGTAGGCCTCGGCACTGGCGAAGCGGAAATCGCCGCTGTAGTCGATCACCCGGGCGCCGCTCTGGATCGCGTCTGGGGCCTGGAGCATGCCGACCCCGTCGGGGGTCGCGAAAAAGACGACATCGGCCGGCGCCTGTGCGCGGGGATCGTCGGCCGCCAGCACGGGGAGGTCGCAGAACCCGGCCAGGTGCGGATAGATCGCGTCGATCGGCTTGCCGATCTCCTCGCGGGCGACGAGAGTGGTTAGCTGCACGCTGGGGTGCTGCAGCAGCAATTCAATGATGCCGATGCCGCCGTAGCCGGTGGCGCCGATCACTTTTGCACGAATCATGGCCTGTGAATCTCCTGAGCCCCGGCCGAAAACCTATTCCCCGGAGTGGCAATGTGGTACTATCCACTCAAATGGCACAAGTGTCAAGAAAGGCCGTGATGCGGATTGACGATTGCGATTTCCTCGTCGTGGGCAGCGGCATCGCCGGACTGATGAGCGCGATTCACCTGGCGCCCTACGGACGCGTGCTGCTGATCACCAAGAAGAACTCGGCGGAGAGCAGCAGCAACTACGCGCAGGGAGGGATCGCCTGCGTCATGGAGCCCGGCGACAGCTTCGAGCAGCATGTGGCCGACACGCTCGACGCGGGGGCGGGGCTATGCAACGAGACCGTCGTGCGGCGCATCATCGAGGACGCCCCCGCCCGCATCCGCGAACTGGAGCGGATGGGCGTCCGCTTCAACGCCTCGGCCGACCGCCCGGGCGCCTACGATCTCGGCCGCGAGGGGGGCCACTCGCAGCGCCGCGTGCTCCACGCCGGCGACATCACCGGCCAGCGGGTCGAATCGGTGCTGCTGCAGCGCGCCCAGTCGACGCCCGGCATCCGCATCCTGGAGCACGTGCGGCTGATCGACCTGATCACGACGAGCCGCCTGGCGCTCCCCGGCGGCAACCGCTGCGTGGGGGCCTACGCGCTCGACCGCGAGACCGGCGCGATCTTCGCGATCCGCGCCCCTTACACGGTTCTGGCGACGGGCGGCTGCGGCAAGGTCTACCTCTACACGAGCAACCCCGACATCGCGACGGGCGACGGCGTGGCGATCGGCTGGCGCGCGGGCGCGGCGGTCGCCAATATGGAGTTCATCCAGTTCCATCCCACCTGCCTCTACCACCCGCAGGCCAAGAACTTCCTGATCAGCGAGGCGGTGCGTGGCGAAGGCGCCGTTCTCGTCGACCGCCAGGGAGTCCCGTTCATGGAGCGCTACGATCCGCGCGGTTCCCTGGCGCCGCGCGACATCGTCGCCCGCGCCATCGACGCCGAGCTCAAGCGGACGGCGGCCCCCTACTGCTGCCTCGACATCCGCCACAAGTCCCGCGCGTTCCTCGAGCAGCGCTTCCCCACCATCTACGCCACCTGCAAGCAGTTCGGCATCGACATGGCGACCGACCTGATCCCCGTCGTCCCCGCGGCGCACTACTGTTGCGGGGGCATCCAGGCGACCATCGAGGGGGTCACCGGCCTGGACGGGCTGCTGGCCGTCGGCGAGGTGGCCTGCACGGGACTGCACGGGGCCAACCGCCTCGCCAGCAACTCGCTGCTCGAAGCCCTCGTCTGCGCCCGCGCCATGGCCGAACGGCTGGCGCGGCAGGAACGGACCACGCTGAGCGGCCTCGCGATTCCCGCCTGGGAAAGCGGCCACGCCGTGCCCAGCGACGAGGCGGTGATCGTCGCCCACAACTGGGCCGAGGTCCGCACCTGCATGTGGGACTATGTGGGCATCGTCCGCTCGGCCAAGCGGCTCGAGCGCGCCTTCCGCCGCATCCGCAACATCCGCAACGAAATCCGGCAGTACTATTTCGACTATATCGTCACCGCCGACACGCTGGATCTACGCAATCTGGCCGACGTGGCGGAACTGATCATCCGTTCGGCCCACGAGCGCAAAGAGAGCCGGGGCCTGCACTACACGCTCGATGCTCCCGGCCGCCTGCCCGAGCCGCGCGACACCGTCCTCCCCGGCCGCCATCCGCGTCCCTTCGGCCGATCGATCCGTCTGCCGTGAACCCCCGTCCGCCACCCGCATGCCAAACCCCGGCCCCATGAATGCCCGTACCCGCCCGTGCCGCCGTCCGCCCGCGCCCGCCGATCCGGCCGGGATGCGCCTGCTGCTGACCGTCGCCCTGCTGGCGGGCCTCGGGCTGACCCTGGCATTTGCCGGATGCGCGACGGCGGCGCTCCGTCCGGTCAAGGGCCGCTACCAGGCGCCGCGCCAGGTGTCGATGGCCGTGACCGGCTACTGCAACTGCGGCGCCTGCTGCGGCTGGCGCTACACCTGGTACGGCAGGCGGGTCTACACCAGCGGCCCCAACAAGGGAAAGACGAAGGCGCTCGGCATCACCGCCTCAGGGACGCGGGCGCGGCGCGGCACCGTGGCCGCCGACCCACGGCGCTATCCGATGGGGACCATCGTCTATGTGCAGGGCTACGGCTACGGCCGCGTCGAGGACACGGGCGGGGCGATCAAGGGCGACGCCCTCGACCTCTGGTTCCCCTCGCACGAGCAGGCCCGCCAGTGGGGGCGCCAGACGCTCGACGTGCAGGTCTGGCTGCCGAAGTAGTCAGCACTCCAGCAACAGCGTCACGGGGCCGTCGTTCAGCAGGCGGACCTGCATCTCGGCCCCGAAGACCCCGCATCCCACGCGCGCCTCGCCGAGCTGGACACGCAGCCGCGCCACCAGGTCGCGGTAGCACCGCTCGGCCTGCTCGGGAGGCGCGGCGGTGATGAAGCTGGGACGGTTGCCCTTGCGACAATCACCGAACAGGGTGAACTGCGAAACAACCAGCAGCGAGCCGCCGGTCTCGACGAGCGCGCGGTTCATCAGCCCCGCCTCGTCGGCGAAGATCCTGAGCGCCGGCAGTTTGCGGACCATCCACGCAATCTCTTGTTCACCATCGCCGGGCGCCACCCCCAGCAGCACAAGCAGCCCCGGCCCGATGGAGGCGACGACGGCGCCATCGACCGTCACCGAGGCCTCGCGCACCCGCTGGACGACCGCCTTCACGCCTCACGCCTCGTATTCGGCCCAGGCCGTCGGCGTCTCCCAGATCCGCACCCGGCGCAGGCGCACGCCCGCGCCCAGCGCGGGCAGCGCCTCCCCCAGCGACTGGAACAGCACCTCGGCGAGGACTTCGGTCGTCGGATCGCGCCCGGCGAAGGCGACGACGTGCTCGCCGAAGCGCTGCCGCATGACCGCATAGCTGGGATCCCGGTCGTTCATGCACAGCGCATGATCCCACGCCGACACCCGCGCCTCCAGCAGTTCCTTGACGGCGGCGAAGTCGCAAACCATGTCGTTGGCGTCCAGCGCATCCGCCTCCAGCACCACCTCGACCGTGCGGGTGTGCCCATGCACAAACCGGCACTCCCCGGGGTGCTTGGAGAGCAGATGCGCGTTGCCGATCGCCAGGGTCTTGCAGATGCGGTAGGGCATGGCGCGTTTACAGCTTGATGTTGACGCCGGCGATCAGCGTCAGGTCGTTCTTCTCCAGCCCCTCGCCGGGCTGGCTGTCGAACTTGTCCTGCAGGACGACACGCAGGTTGAGCCGGCCCTGCAACGGCGCCTCGACGCCCAGTTCGGCGGTGACGAGATAGTTATCGAAGTCGGAGGCCTCCGGCATGTAGACGACCGATTGCCAGATCTTGGCGTTCTCGGCGAAGTGGTGCTCGAACGATTCGGCCAACCGCGGCGCCAGATAGTCGTCCTTGATGTCGGCGACCTCTTCCCAGACCTGGGCGACGCCCGCTTCGACCGAGAAGGCCGTGCGGTCGTTCTTGATCAGGTAGAGTCCGAGCCCGGGGCCGAGCGTCGCGCGGTAGTCGATTTCGGCGATATCGTCGTTCAGCACGGAACCGTCCAGATAGACAAAGGTGACGCGGGAGAGGGTCTTCTTGACGTTCGCCGTCAGCTTGGCATTGGAAACCGTCTTCTCCTCCGACTCGACCTCGACGCCATCCACCACCGTCCGGGTCGTGTTCTCCCCGTAGTTCCCCTCCAGGCCGACCTTGAAAGATCCCAGCCGCTCCTGCTCGCCGGCGAGGAGGAAGCTGCCGTTGGCCAGCATCGTCTCGCTGTTGCCGTCGGTGAGGGTCGCGCCCAGCGCCAACGATTTCTCAAGCTTGCCGGCCGAGGCCGCCTCCTGTCCGTGCAAGCCCATGGCAACCAGCAGCGCGGCCAACGCCATGCACCCATGCTTCATTGTCATCACGTGACTCTCCCAACCTGACCACCGCGGACGGGGGAGCGTCCATGCTCCCGCACCCGCCGATCGGCCCATGAACCACTCGACCGCCGTGCGGACACCGTCCGAACGCGCTTGTGGCATGCCGTTCACCATACCCGAACGCCTGGAAAAGCACAAGACCGCAACACGCGTAATCGGTCAGTTTCTGGGGTGGTGCGATATAAGCGCATGCCATAGCCGGACGTAAGCCGTGGCGTTTTCATGCCAGGCAACAGGAGGTCGGGCTGATTCGGATGGCGTGAACCGCCTGGGCGAAGCGGTTCATCCCGAATCGGGGGGCGTCTTCGGC
>JAAYZJ010000114.1 GCA_012514915.1 Lentisphaerota bacterium
GCGCCGGCGCTGGTGGGGGGCGGTTCGTTCCTGCTGATCGACGACCAGAACACCGGATACGGTCCCTACACACCGGATCCCGTGACGCTCATTCTGGACGGGCGCCACCGCATCGAGGTGCGCGGCAACTCGGCCACCCTCAGCGACGCGGCCGATGACGGATCTCAGGCGGCGCCGTTTTTTCTGACGAACCATGCCTCCGTGGTGGTCGACGGCCGCCGCTACCGGGTTCTGCTGCTGGGGGACGCGTTCGGAGAGGCCCACGCCATCGGCCGCGACACGCGGGAGATGGCGCGGACGATTGAATCGGCGCTGGCGCAGGAGAACGCCGAGGATGGTCTGGCCGCGCTGTCGGCGGCCGTGGTCTCCAACCGGCTGTTCCGCAATACGGGGGAGGTGGATCACGCACGGCGCCGGTTGCAGCAACGTGCGCAGGAAGAGGCGGCGCATCGCGACGCCGGGCGCGAACGCTTCGAGGGACGCTGGCTGCCGGCCGCGGAGGTGGCGCGGCTGCGCCGGGAGCGCCACGACGCGGCCATGCGCGCCAAGGGATTTGAAAACGTCGACGGCGAATGGTTGACGCTCGATGCGGCGCGCGAGAAGCGACTGGAGAAGGTGAAGGCCGAGGCGCGGGCCAGGGGCGAGGCCGAGCGGCAGCGGGAACGGGCCAAATGTCCGCGGTGCAACGGAACCGGGTCGATCCATTACGAGATTCGCCCCTCCGTCGCCGCCGCCAATGCCCGCGGCGGATCCAAGCCTCCCGACTTGCGTGTCGAACGGCCGGGGCCGCCCCCGAAGGAGTCGCCTTATCGGACGCAGCGGGCGGCTTGCCCGGCCTGCGAGGGGAGCGGCAAACGCAAGTAGCGGGAGAAGGGCATGGGCGACATTTCCTTTGCATGCAGGGCTTGCCGGAAGGAGCTCGAGGTCGAGGCCGGGTTGGCCGGGCAGGATGTGGCCTGTCCCGCGTGCGGTCAGGTGATGACCGTGCCGCGCGAGCGGCAGAAACTGACCTTCAAGGGACAGCGATCCGCCCGCGCTCCGGGGGGAGCGGTTGAATCGGCGGCGGGGGAGGAGGACCTCTCGGCGCTCTCCGACATCCATGCCTTCGAGGGCGACCGCGAGCGCTTCATTCAGCGCAGGCGGTGGTGGGCGGCCGTGCGCCGGGTGTGCGTGCTGCTGGGGCTGCTCCTGTCGCTGATCGGTGTCGGCTACGGGGCCTGGCGCTTCTACGATGCCCGCGACACGCGCCAACGGCAGGCTGCCGCGGCCCTCGCGCGGCAGGAAGAGGCACGGGCACTCCGCCAGACTCAGCAGCGCGAGTCCCGGCGCCTGTCAGCGGCGGCGCGCCGCGAGAATCCCTACTGGAAGCTGTCGGACGGCGAGGGCGACCTCCTCTGGCGCGCCTTGAACACGTTGCACCGCAGCGCGGCGGCCGAAAAGGCCTTTCACGACTGGGTCGCGTGTGATCGCGAGTTGTTCGGCGCCTTCTCGGAACAACTGGCCCGCATTCAGGACGCGGACGCCATCGAGCCGGCCTGCCAATGGCTGGCCGGGATCGCCCTGGGGCTTCGCGGGGCGCCCGCGCCGCTCCCGCCGCTCGACCGCTTCCGTGAACTCGCGGCGGCCAGGCTGGCGGTGAAGGAGTGACCGGCGAGCCGCATATGGGCCGCGGCTCGCGAGGACGCTCGCCCTCCAGATGAACGGCTCGGCAGGGACCCTGCTCCGCCAAGGCTTCGCAGGGACAAGCCCTTCCACGCCAAGGCGCGTCAGGACAGGCGCCTCGCCAAGTGGAGCCTCTGTGGGCGCTGTGTCTCTGTGTGAAATGATTCCGGTCGCTTGTCGGGCCGGCGGGGGGCGCGGAAGCAAACGGGGCCGCCGCACGCGGTGTACGGCGGCCCCTGTGGTGAGCAGCGTCCCTGCGCTTACCGTGCGTACTTTCTACGCTTCTGGTAGTGCGTGTGGAGCAGCTTGTGCGCCTGCTTGCCGTTGGGTTTCCCGAGGAAGTCGTCGTAGAGTCTCTTGATGTCGGGATTGTGGTGCGAGCAGCGGACGACCGAACGCTCGTCGTCGGTGTAGATGCCCTTCGTGCGCTTGGCACGGATGACGTCGGTCGCGCCGAGCGGCTGTCCGCCGCCGCCGATGCAGCCGCCGCGGCAGGCCATCACCTCGATGAAGTCGAAGCTGGGCTTGCGGCCGGCCTTGCGGTCGGCGCGGATCACGTTGAGCACCTGTTCGACATTCCCCATCTGGTGGGCCACGGCGATCTTGACCTTGGTTCCCTTGATGTCGATCTCGGCCGCCTTCACGCCCTGCATGCCGCGGACCGCCTCGAACGTGACGTCCTTGAGGTCTTCCTTGGTGATCAGGTTGTAGGCGGTGCGGAGCGCGGCCTCCATGACGCCGCCCGTGACGCCGAAGATGGTTCCGGCGCCGGAGTAGTTGCCGAGGATCGAATCGCAGGGTTCGTCCTCCAGATTGAGGAAGTCGATCCCCGCGCTCTTGATCATGCGGGCCAGCTCGCGCGTCGTCAGGACGACATCGTTGTCCTGGTGGCCGCTGGCGGTCATGTCGGGATTGCGGCTGATCTCGAACTTCTTCGCCGTGCACGGCATGACCGAGACCATGAAGATGCGTGCGGGATCGATCCCCATCTTCTGCGCATAGTAGGTCTTGGACAGCACGCCCAGCATCTGGTGGGGCGACTTGGCCGTCGAGAAGTTCTCGGTGAAGTCGGTCGCGTACTTCTCCATCCAGTCGACCCAGGCGGGGCAGCAGGAGGTGATCAGCGGCAGGGGCGCCGTCTGCTTGGTGAAGCGCTCGACGAACTCGGTCCCCTCCTCGAGGATGGTCAGGTCGGCGGCGAAGTTGGTGTCAAAGACGGCGCTGAATTTGAGGCGCCGCAGGGCGGCGTAGATCTTGCCGGTCAGCAGGACGCCGGGTTCGAGTCCGAAGGCCTCGCCGATGGCCACGCGGACGGCGGGGGCGATCTGCACGACGCAGACCTTCTCCGGATCCTTGAGGGCCTCCCAGACCTTGGCGGTCTCGTCCTTCTCGTAGATGGCGCCGACCGGGCAGTGCGCCGAGCACTGTCCGCACTTGATGCAGGGCGACTCGTTGAGCGTCACGTCGGCGGCGGGCGCGATGCGCGTCTTCTCGCCGCGTCCGATGAACTCCAGCGCCCAGACGTTCTGCATATTCTGGCAGACGAGCGC
>JAAYZJ010000115.1 GCA_012514915.1 Lentisphaerota bacterium
CTTGGCGGTTCAATCCCGCACTCCCGAACTTTAGAACTCCCGCACTTTAGAACTTCCCCTTGGCGTCCCTGGCGGTTCAATCCCGCACTCCCGAACTTTAGAACTCCCGCACTATAGAACTTCCCCCTGGCGTCTTGGCGGTTCGCCTTGTCGACAAATCTTGGCTAGGCGCCGCCGCGGAAATCGAGGTGCGGCGGGAGCGGGTAGGTCTGCCGCGCCCGGGTCCGCAGGGCGTCGTCCACCGGCAGCCCCGTCTCGAGGGCCAGCCGCCGCGCCGCGAGCGCGAACCAGGTGTCCGACAGGATCGTCTCGCCTTCGCGGATGTCGCAGATCTCCAGCGGCGCCAGGAGGATGGCCTCGGCCGCGTCCAGCTCGTTCCGCGCGAGATGCCCCCGCGCGACGAGCAGGCGGATGCGTCCATGGGCCCGGACCGCGGGGGCGAGCCGGGCGGCGCGCACCAGCCAGTCGCCCGGGCGGTGCGCCTCCAGCAGCACGGTGCCCCATTCGATGCCGAGCGGGAGGACCGCGGGGGCGAGTGCGCACGCCTCGTCGAGGAGGCCGATCGCCTCGTCCGGGCGGTTCTCCTGGCGCGCCAGCACGGCGAGGTTGCGCAGGGCCCAGGCGGTACGGGCATGTTTCAGCGACCGTGTCCAGGCCTGGGCCGCCCCGGCGCGGTCCCCGGCGGCATGGCGCATGACGCCGGCATGCAGCCAGCCCAGCCAGTGATCCGCGCCACCCGAAAGGAGCGCGGCCTCCAGCAGGGTACGCCATTCCCGCTGCACCATCCAGCAGCCCGGCGGCGCTTCGGGCGGCAGCGCCGGGAAGGTGCCGTGTTCCAGAAGCTGCAGCCACGGGGCCTGGTCGGGGCCGAGCGGGTCGTTGGCGAAGGCCCGGCCGGGCATGCTGGCGAGGGCCTTGGTCCGCTCCAGACGGCGCGCCTCGAGTCCGCCCCATCCCGAGCCCACCTGGACGCGGGCGCCCGCGGGCCGGGCGGCGATGCCATCGCCGATGGCCGCCTGCCGCGCGAGGGTCGTGAGCGGCAGCAGCTTGTTGAGCCGCTGCTCGGCCTGCCGGCAGGCGGCGGCCCACTCGACGCCGTGAACGTCGGCCGGCGGCACCGTCAGCAGCCCGTAGGCCTCGGTCCAGTTCCATTCGGCGCCGGGGGGCATCGGCAGGCATTCGGCCTGCGTCCGCGCGAGTCCCGCCTGGAGTTCAATGTAGGGGGGGCCGCCGTCCGTCAGGAACGACTGCCAGTGCCGGCCGCCCGGCGCCATGCCCCAGACAAAGAGCTTGCGTCCCCGCAGCCGCCGCGTCGAGGTCTGCACCAGTCCGCACCCGTCCGATCCCACGGCCGCAATCCACGGCCGCTGGTCGTCGGGCACATCGAAGAAAAAGTCGGCGGCGCGGTCGATGGCCGTCGGATAGCTGATGTCCATCCCCCGCCAGTGCGGCAGGGGCACGCGCTCCATCCGGCGGTGGTGGTCGAAGCGGAAGGCGTGGTCGGCCGGCGCGAGGACGCGGGTGCCGGGCGTCTCGGGCACCGCGATGTTCGACCACCAGTACATGGGCACCTCCTCGCGGGAAGGATTGCGGATCGAGACGCGCGCATACAGGACCGGCGAGGCCTCGGGCAGCCAGAAATCAATCTGGAAGGGGATCTGCCGGATCCGCTCCCATTCGCGCAGCCGCAGCACCGGCGTGCCGTCGGGCGCGTCCAGGCGCTCGGCATGCAGGGGCGAGCAGGTCAGGGGCGAATGCCCGATGACGCCGATGTTCCACTCGACGCCCCCGCTGAACCACGCATTGCGGACGGCCAGGTTGGCCGGCTGGAAGACGGGGTTGACGGCCAGCAGTTCCCGCTGGGTGGGCCGATGCACGAGCGAGACCATCCGCCCGCCGAGCTCGAGCAGGAAGGTGGCGCACAGCACGTCGTTCTGCAGCACGGCGACGCGGAACTCGCGCGGGTGCCGTTCCCGGTTGTAGCCGTCCTGCGGCCGGTAGGGGAGGCAGCCCGCATGGCGACCAGTGCCCGTTTGCCGGCGAATCTCGTCGGGAACGCCATCGCCAAACTGGAACGGCGCCGGTTCATCGGCGACCGGTGCCAGCGGCGCCAGGGGATTCTCCGTACCCCAATCCGCCGCCGGCAGAGTCAATTGGGTCACCCGCAGCGTGGTCATCGGCATGGATTTTACGACCGGCGGGGCGTGCATGCAAGCACAGAAAGGGCGTGCGGGAGTGTGGGAGGCGCATTCCCGTTTGGGTGACTTGCGTCTCTTGTCGCTTTCGCACCAACCGGCAGAAGTTCGTCTTTGATCGTCCTCGTCCTCAGTGAGCGAAGCGAACGGTCCTCGTCCTCGACCTCGACGCGCCACGGAGGAGAGAATCGAGGACGTGTCCACAACGTGCCGGTCCCGATCGGCAGGTTCGTCTGCCAGGCGCTTCGGAGCACGACGA
>JAAYZJ010000116.1 GCA_012514915.1 Lentisphaerota bacterium
CAAACGCCCTTGCGCGGCCGTCGCGCGCCCGAAAACGCCACCCTTCCGCTTCTCGTCGCGCTTCTCCTGCCGCATCTCCTGTATTGGCGAATGATTTGGAACCGCTGGGCGAAATTCCGTACCATTCGTCGAAGCCGTGACGCGTCGGCAGAAATTCCGGCTGATCGCCGCAATGCCACTTGCCGATGATTTTTGTGCGATAGCCCGCGTCCTGCAGGATGCCGGCCACGGTGCGCTCGTCCGGGTTCAACCCGATCGGTTCCCCCGGACGCAGCACGCCGATCTCGCAGCCGGTCTCCATGCCGACGCGGCAGGGATAGCACCCCGTCATCATGGCCGCGCGGGAAGGGGAGCAGACGGGAGAGGCCATGTAGAAACTGGTGAATCGCCGCCCCTCCGCGGCCATGCGGTCGATGGCCGGCGTGCGGTTCAAGGTCGAACCGTAGCAGCCGACATCGCCGTAGCCCAGATCGTCGCAGTTCACAAGGACGATATTCGGAGGGGGGGCTCGATCGATGGAAGCGTTGTCTGGATGTCTTTTCATAAGAAAAACAACGCGCTCCCCGCCGCCACCACCACCACGTGTGGCGATTGCGTGGTTACGGCGCGACTGCTGCGGTAGTCATTTGGCGCGCCAAAATCTATCATTGGGCGATCACGCAGGGAACGCTTGCGCAGTCACCATCAATATGGTATTGTAATACCAAATTGCGGGGGACTGGCCTTCTGTTGGCCGGCGAGCCGCGATGGAATCGGAGCAAACGCCATGAGCTGGGATTGTCCGCATCAGCGGGGCCGGGACATGATGTGCGCGCTGCGCAGGCGCATCTGCGAGCCGCTGTCGAAAGGGTGTATCCTGGCCGGGCGTTTCCTCACGGTAAGCGATAAGAAGGAGCAGACGATGAACAAACAGGCTGCATCAACGACTTCCAGTCCGTCGGCGGACGTGATCCGTGCCGATGGAACCGTCGCCGACCTGGTGCTCGCCCATCCGGCGCTGCGCCCCCTGCTGGAGCGGCTGGGCATCGACTATTGCTGCGGCGGCAGGAAGCCGTTCGCCCAAGCGGTGCGCGACGCCGGCCATGACCTGAAGAGCGTCATGGACGCATGCCAGCGGACGGTGCAGGCGTCGGCGAGCACACCCGCCGCCACCGACTGGACCCGTGCCACGGTGACGGCACTCGCGGACCATATCCTGGCCACCCACCATGTCTTCACCCGGTCGCAACTCGAGCGGATCGACGGGTTGCTGGTCCGGGTGCAGCGCGCCCATGCGGCCGCTCATGGCGCCATGTTGGGGGAGGTGCGGGAGATCTTCGACGCCCTGCGCGCCGAACTCGAGTCGCACCTGGCCAAGGAGGAGCAGATTCTCTTTCCGGCGATCCAGGCGATCGACGGCTATCTGGCGGGACGGAACGCGCGGCCGGACATCCATTGTGGCCGCGTGGCCTACCCGATCCGGCAGATGGAGGTGGAGCACGACGCCGCCGGCGCCGCGCTGGCGCGCCTGCGTTCGCTCACCGGCGGCTACCAGGCGCCGGCCGACGCCTGCGCCACCTTCCAGGCGCTGTACGAGGCTCTTCCGGCGCTGGAGGACGATCTGCACGAGCACATCCACCTGGAGAACAACATCCTCTTCCCGCGGAGCATCGTGCAGGAAGAGCGTATGGCGTAGACGCAGGCGGCAGGCCGCCGTATTACGGGCTGATCAGTGGCGGTGCCCGCGGACGCGCCCCTCGGCCAGCTCGCGGCGGTAGTCCTGGACGGTGCGCGCAATGCCCTCCTCGAGGCTGATCGACGCGCGCCAGCCGAGCGAATGGAGCAGCGCGCAGTCGAGCAGCTTGCGCGGCATGCCGTCGGGCTTGGTCGCGTCCCAGCGGATCTCGCAGGCGGCGCCGCAGGCGTCGCGCACGAGTTCCGCAAGGCGGCGGATCGACACCTCGATTCCCGAGCCGATGTTGACCCAGTCGGGGGGATTCTCCAGCCGCATGAGGAACAGCACGGCGTCGGCGAGGTCGTCGACGTGCAGGAATTCACGCAGGGCCACGCCGGTGCCCCAGAGGGTCACCTCCCGCGTCCCGTCGAGACGCGCCTGCTCGAAACGGCGCAGCAGCGCCGGGAGGACGTGCGAACCGTTGGGGTCGTAGTTGTCGCCCGGCCCGTAGAGGTTCGTCGGCATCCCCGAGTGGAAGCAGACCCCGTGCTGGCGGCGGTACATCTGGCAGAGTTTCATGCCGGCGATCTTGGCGACCGCGTAGCCTTCGTTGGTCGGCTCGAGCGGCCCCGTCAGCAGGGCGTCCTCGGTCATCGGCTGCGGTGCCAGGCGGGGGAAGATGCAGGAACTGCCGAGGTACATCAGATGGCGGATGCCGGCCCGGAAGGTGGCGTCGACGAGATGGGTCGCGATGACGAGATTCTCGTAGAGAAAGTCGGCCGGCTGCGTCCGGTTGGCCTCGATGCCGCCCACCTTGGCCGCCGCGACGATCACGCTGGTCGGCTTCGTGTCCGCGATGAAGGCGCGCACGGCGGCCTGGTCGAGCAGATCGACCTCCGACCGCGTCGCCGTGACCGGATCGGGCAGCCCCAGCGCCTTCATCCGGCGCAGGATCGCCGAACCGACCATGCCGGCGTGGCCGGCCACGTAGACCCGTTCGAAAATGGGATTCACGTCAGCCATGGTGCCCTCCTTCAGGCGTGCCTTCGCTCCGCGCCAGGGCCAGCGCGCGGCGGGCCAGGTTGAGGTCGGCCTCGACCATCATGCGGGTCAATTCGCGGAAGGTCACCCGCGGGCGCCAGTCGAGCACCCGCGCCGCCTTGGCGGGATTACCCAGCAGCAGATCGACCTCACTGGGCCGCTCGTAGCGCGCGTCATGGCGGACATACTGCCGCCAGTCGAGGTCGACCAGGCCGAAGGCCTCCTCGCAGAACTCCTGCACGCTGTGCGTCTCGCCCGTTGCGATCACGTAGTCGTCGGGCGTGTCCTGCTGCAGCATGCGCCACATCGCCTCGACATAGTCGCCGGCATAGCCCCAGTCGCGGCGGGCATCCAGATTCCCCAGGAACAGCTTATCCTGCAGCCCCAGCTTGATGCGGGCCACCGCCTGCGTGATCTTGCGCGTGACGAACGTCTGGCCGCGACGCGGCGACTCGTGGTTGAACAGAATGCCGTTGGAGGCGTGCATCTTGTAGGCCTCGCGGTAGTTCACCGTCATCCAGTAGGCATAGAGCTTGGCCACCGCGTAGGGCGAGCGGGGATGGAACGGCGTGGTCTCCGTCTGCGGTGTCTCGGCCACCTTGCCGTAGAGCTCGGACGACGACGCCTGGTAGAACCGCACCTGCTGTTGAATGCCCGCCTCGCGGATGGCATCGAGGATCCGCACCGTCCCCAGCCCCGTCACGTCCCCCGTGTACTCGGGAATGTCGAACGAGACGCGGACGTGGCTCTGGGCCCCGAGGTGGTAGATCTCGTCGGGCTTCAATTCATAGAGCAGTTTGGTCAGACGCAGCGAATCGGCCAGATCGCCGTAATGCAGGAACAGCCGCACCCCCATGATGTGCGGATCCTGATAAAGGTGATCGATCCGCTCGGTGTTGAAACTCGACGAGCGTCGAATCACGCCGTGAACTTCGTATCCCTTCTCCAGCAAGAGTTCCGCGAGATACGATCCATCCTGGCCGGTGATGCCGGTAATGAGTGCGCGTTTCATGATGGATCAGCGTAGCAGATCGGCCGTAACATGTAATTGCGCATATGCGCAATAATCGATTATGATTATGCGCAATGACGGATGCCTACCCCATGCTGACCGTGGCGATCCTGCTGGACGTCGATTTCGACATCAGCCTGCAGATGTTGCAGGGTGTACAGCACTATGCGCGGCGCGAGCCGCACTGGCGGCTGCTGCCGCTGCGCAGCACGCAGGAGAACTTGCTCGAGTCCCTGCTGCGGCGACAGGTGCTGGGGGGCGTGATTGGCGCCTTTCTCAGCGACCGCTGGCTGCAGGGATTGCCCGGGCCGCCCATTCCCATGGTCAACATCGCCGACCACTCCGACATTCGCCGGGTGCCGTCGGTGATCCACGACAACCGCCAGGTCGGTCGGCTGGCGGCCCTCCACTTGTTGCAGCAGGGGTTCACCACATTCGGTGTCGTCCACGAATCGGCCTCGTTCGCGGCGCGCGAGCGCCGCGACGCGTTCATTGCCAGTCTGGCTCACGAGGGGTTTGCCGCGAGCGAACCGCCAGCGGTCGACAGCTATGCGCCCGATGCCGGCTGGCCCGGGTGGCTCGGGCAACTCAAGCGTCCCTGCGGCCTCTTCGGCACGAGCGATCACCTGGCGCGCCGCCTGCTGCAGCATATCCAGGCGCGCGCCGCCGACGTTCCCGGCGATTTCGGCGTGGTGGGTGTCGGCAACGCGCCGTTGGACAACCTGTTGGCACGCGTTCCGCTGACGTCGATCGAA
>JAAYZJ010000117.1 GCA_012514915.1 Lentisphaerota bacterium
CGTCGAGCGGCTTGATCAGCCGGATCAATTCGCCGGCGTCCATGCGGTCGATGTAGAGCACGAGATCAATGTCGGGATGCGCCAGATCCACGCTCACCGCATAGACCCGCGCCTGGCCGCCGCACCAGTCGAACTCGGCTTTCTCGACCAGCAGCTCGCGATCCCCGAGCCGCCAGTGGATCGTTCCGCCGTTGACCCCGAGACCGGCCAGCACGGCATTGGTGAAGGTGGTCGCCAGTGGAGCGATCCGGGCCCGCAGCCCCACGCCGTCGACATGCATGGCGGTACACAGGCCGTCCAGCGAGCCGGGCACCGCGCCGCCCACCGACACGCGGCCCGCCTCCAGTCCTGCCGCGCATTGCCAGACCGGCTCGCGGCCCGGATCCACGACGACGCGGCCATCGAACGTCACTTGGCCCGAAAAGGCCAGCGTCTCGCGGATCTCCGCGGGCAGGCCGAGCCGGGCCAGACCGGCGGCGGCGAGCGGGTCGTGCTCCGTCAGTTCCACGGGGCCGCACCGCAGGCCGGCCTCGACGCCGCCCGCGCGCGCCACGGCGACACTGGCCTCCAGTTGCAGCGCGGAGCCGGCGGCGCCGATCCGGAAGGTCTCGTCGAGCAGGTACCCGGGCCGCGCGGCACCGCGCGGCCGCGCCACCGGCGGCGCCACGTCAGCACCGAGGAGGCGCGCCACACGCCAGTCGATCTCCGGTGTACCCAGGATTATCGGCATGTTGTTGGTCGCGGCGGGGACGGTGTGCGCCTGAAACGGGACACCCTGTTCCCACGCTCCATCACTGCGGCTAGCCGGGGACGGCGTCGCCCTACCATTCATTCGCGTCCATTCGCGTCCATTCGCGGTTCCCGCTTCCTCTTCCGCTTTCGACAAAGTTTGCGACAAAGCTCGCGACAAAGTGGGGTTCTGGCCCACTGCCGACTGCCTGCTGCTACTGCCTACTCCCGCCACCCCGTAGGGGCGGTGGTCTGACTGAAACGGCACCCGTACGGTGATGTTGCTGGCGTGCGCCAGGGCATGTGTGACGCAGGCATTGGAGAGCACGCCCGCCCCAGAGACTTGCCACGCCCCCGACTCCGCCCCGCGACGCGCCTCGGCCTGCAGACCGAGCCCCGCCACGCGCCAGGCGACGGTCGCGTCGCCCTCGCCTCCCGCGCCCGCCAGCGGGGGAACCTGTACCGCGAGCCGGAAGCGGTTGGTCGCGGCGGCAAGCCAGAGGTCGATCCGGTTCTCCACGCCATCGACTAGCGGCACGAGGCCGGGCAGCATGAGGTGTCCGCTGAGACGTACCGCATCCGCGTCGTCAGGCGCCGCCGCGGGTCGCGTTCGAACCGGAATTGCGCCTGCTCGAGCCCTGCCGCCACCGCGGCTGGCAACCCGTGCAGGCCCGCCAGCCGCCCTGCGATCGAGACCTCCGTGAGGTCGCCCCAAGGATGCGGCCCGGGGCGCCAGTGGACGGCGGCCACCAGGTCCGCCAGCGAGAGCGACTGGTTCCCCGACTCGATGTGCAGCGGCCCCCGGGTCAGGGCCAGCACCGTCACGCTTTCCGGCACGGCGTTGGTGACCCCGGCCCGGATCGAGAGATGGCACACCCCATCCAGCGGGGGCTGCGGCGCGTGCGGCACGAATCGCGCCAGGGCTTCCCAAACGACGGTGAGCGGCACCAGGGGAAAGGTCGCCGTCAGCTCGCCGCCACGCTCCGCGAGACGCCCCTCCCCCGTGCCCCAGAACGGAATCTCCATCGCGGAACCCCGGGCCGAAAATTCGTAGGTGTCGTTACCCGCGTGCCGGAGGCGGAGCGTGGCGGCGATCTCATCCGGCCCCCCAGGGTCGTCACGCTCCGGCACCACTTGCACGCGGATGCCGGTCACAGCGGCCTCGCCGAGTCGCCAGACCGTCGCGGTCGCCCCGCGCTTCGGGCGGCGGAGCACATCCTCCAGCAATTCCGCGCCGACGACGGAGACCCGGTTGGAGCCGACGATCAACCGCGCCTGCAGGCCCTCGCATGCCACCGAATCGATGGTGCGCCGCAGCAGTCCGCGGGGCGTGAAGCGCACGGTGAGCCGTTCAAGACCGGGCGCGCCGGCTTCGGAACCGAGCGCCAACTCGCCGATTTCGACGCGTGTGGCGGAAACGTGTCGGAACCGGAAGCCGAGCCCGGGGATGGCGTTCACCGGGTCGAGCCGGCGCACGATCCTCTCGGCCAGCCGCGGTCCCCAGCCGGTAGGAAAGCTGGCGATTGCGGCGATCACCACCAGCACCGTCAGCACGCGCGTGATCGCTCGCCGCCAGTCATGCCTCGTTGGAGGATTGCGCATCATTTGACCGAAACCCCATCCTGCTCCAGGATCGCGTCGTAGAAATTGCGGTTGCCGCCGAAGAGCCGGGCAACGGCCTGGCTCGTCACGGTGCCGATCATCAGGGCCGGCACGATCTCGTAGCGGTGGGTCATCTCGAAGACGATC
>JAAYZJ010000118.1 GCA_012514915.1 Lentisphaerota bacterium
GCCGGAAGCCAGGCAACTGCCGCCGAAGCACACCAGAATCGGCTGCGCCGTCCCCGGCGCCACCGGCGCCCCTTCGGCCCGCAAACGGTCGCGCCAGGCCGCGAGGCCGGCCGCCGACTTGATCCTGGGATCGCGTTTCGCCGGGCTCATCCATTCACCTGCTCTTCCTCGGCCGCGGCGGTGCCGCTGACGATTTGGTTGACCAGCTCGCCCACCCGGGCCGGCTTGACACGCTGGTAGACGGTCTGGTTGACCATGACGACCGGCGCCATGCCGCAGGCCCCGAAACACCGCCCCACCTCCAGCGAGAACTGGCGGTCGGGGGTCGTTTCGCCGACGTCGATCGCCAGCTTCTTCTTGAAGTCGTCGAGAACCTGCTGGCCACCGCGCACGTAGCACGCCGTCCCGAGACAGACGCGGATCACATGCTTGCCGCGGGGATGCAGCGCGAAGAAGGAGTAGAAGGTGACAATCCCGGCGACCTCGCTCAGGGGCTTGCCGAACCCCGCGGCGATCCGCCCGATCGCCGCCTGCGGCAGGTAGCCGAAGAGCGCCTGTGTCGTTTGCAGGGCGGGAATGAGTCCCCCCGGCTTGTCACGGTATTCGTCGATGATGTCGCCCAGATGCGCAGACAGCTCCTCTTCGGAGAGCTGACCGTCGCACGCACAGCCACAGGCCGGGGCCGGACCGTTTGAAGCACTCATGCAAACCCTCCTCCTCCCGGCGTCCGCGGGACACGCGGAATCGCCGGGCCGGACGTGGCCGTGGCTACAGCACCCCCTCGATATAGTTCTCGAGGTTGCGGATCAACGCATCCTTCTCGCTCGACACGAACTTGACCAGGTCGCCGATCGAGATAATCCCCACGAGCGCCTGGTCCTTGTCGAGGACGGGAAGATGACGCACGCGGTTGGCCGTCATCAGGGCCATGCCGTCGTCGACCGTCATATCGGGCGAGGCGACGATGACCTTGCGGGTCATGACGTTCTGCACGGGCTCGGTCGCCGCCGACTTGCCCGCCAGCAGGACCCGCGTCAGCGCATCGCGCTCGGCGAAGATGCCGGCCAGGCGCCCTTTGGCATTGAGGATCAGAACCGATCCGATCCCCTTGTCGTGCATGAGCTTGACGGCCTCGTAGACCGTGGCGGTCGGGGCGATGGTGACGATCGCTCCACCCTTCTGCTGCAGCAATTGACCGATCAGTGTGTTCACGGCAGTCTCCTTGTGCATGGGTTCACAACCTGGGCATATTTCACCCGACGGAGTCAAGGGTAGGCCGTCATCCCGGCGGCGTCAAGGGGAAAACCCGGGCAAAACGCGGGGCAGCAACATTGAAGGTGACATTCCCCGCCGGTCGTGCGACACTTACACCACGAACACCACGAACACCATGCCCGTGCCGACCGCCATGTCCGCCCAGACCAGCCATCCCAACATCGTCATCATCTGCTCCGACCAGCACCGTGCCGACACGATCGGCAGCTATGGCAGCACGATCTGCCGCACCCCGGCGCTCGACCGGCTGGCCAGC
>JAAYZJ010000119.1 GCA_012514915.1 Lentisphaerota bacterium
GCGCATGCGCTGGTCAACACCGACCGGCCACTCGGCATCGTGCCGGCCGGCACCGGCAACCTGGTCGCGCGCGAGCTGGGCATCCCGCTCGACACGCGGGCGGCCGTCGCGCTGGTCGCCGGGCCGCACCGCCTGCGCCGTGTCGATGCCATGGAGATCAACGGGCGCACGTACCTGCTGAACGCCGGCGTCGGGGTGAATGCCGCCGTCATCGACCGCACGTCGCGCCTGGGCAAGAGCCTCTTCGGGCGCGGTGCCTATGTCGGCACGGCTGTGTGGCGGGTGCTCCGGTCGCGTCCGCTGCGGCTGGACATCGCGATCGACGGCGAGGCGCAGACCTACGACGCAACCGACGTGCTGATCTCCAATTGCGGCGCCCTGGCGCGCGCGCTGCACCCCAACGGCCCCGACATCCGCATGGACGACGGCCAGATCGATGTCGGCATCGTCTGCATGAAGGCCCCGCTCGAATACCCCTGGTTCTATTTCCTGCGCCGGCTCGTGCCGCGGCATGTCAACCGCATCATCCACGAGCGTGCCGCGCGCTGCACGGTGACGATCCGCAGTGCGGAGCCGCTCGCCGTCCAGGCCGACGGCGACATCATCGGCACCACGCCCGTCACCATCGCGGTCTATCCACGGGCGCTGAATCTCATCGAGGGTTCGAGCCGCCAGGCTTAGCCCTTGTCGGCCGCGATCAATTGTCCATCAGAATTGCGTCAGGAAGGGGGGAAGGGGATCGGTCTGGCCGTGCAACCGGCTGGCCAGCCGCCAGAGCAGTTCCCCGCGGACGTCGCGGCAGCTTGGATCGCCATAGCGGTTCCGGGTCTCGTCCGGGTCTTCCCGCACGTTGAAAAGCTGTCCGTACACGCTGCCCGCCGTCGGATAGAGATTGAGTTTCCACTCCGGAGTCCGCAGGGTCTGGACCGCCTGGTACGGGCCGCCGCGGCGGCCGCATGTCATCGGCTCCAGGTCGAACATGTCGGCATAGATGTCCTCACGGCCGACTGTGCCCCGCCGGCGCAGGGCGGCTGTCCAGTCTATTCCCTGCAGCCCCGGGGGCGGCGCGATCTCCAATAGGCCCAGCAGGGTGGGGCAGACATCGGTGAGCTCGACCAGCCCGGCCTCGCGGCGCGGAGGGAGGGTGCCGCCCGGCACATGCACGAGGAGTGGAACGCGGATGAGCTCGTCGAAATGGATCGAAGGCTTGCGCAACAGCCCGTGGTTGCCGGCGAATTCCCCATGGTCGCTGGTGAAGAGAATGATGGTATCGTCGGCCTGGCCCGACCGCCGCAGGACATCGAGCACCTGGCCGACGGCGTCGTCGATCAGGGAGATGCTGGCCAGGTAGTGGAGCACGATCTGCCGCTGGATGTCCACCGGATAGCGCTCGAATTCACCGATCACCTGGGCGGCGGGAAAGGGTATGGAGCGGGGATCGACCCCGCCCTTGCCGGCGGCTTGAAGGGGGGCGCCCCGATACCGGGCGATCTGGTAGTCCGGCGCCTCGAACGGGTGATGGGGGGCGATGAACGAGCAAAAGGCGAACCAGGGTTGAGTGCCGCCCTGCTGCCGGCGGATGAAGGCGGCCGTCTGCTGGCCGATGTAGGTGGTCGGATGCCATTCCGAGGGGTAGCGCGCCCGGATCAGGTCGGATGGCCCCGATGGATGGAAGGGGGTGGCAGGCTGGTTCGCCAGGCGGGGTTGGTGTTCACGGAGCCAGGCTTGATGCCGCCCCAGGAGAATGTCCTTCGCACCCGTCGTATTCCTGAAACCCGTACCACCGTTTGCAGGGATCGTGAAGCATGGGCTCGAGCCCGCTGTGCGGCAGGAAATCGGCAAGGTCCAGCGTGGGGGTGTCGCGCTGCAGAACCGTTCGCGTGTACTGTTCCGGCGTCAGGTGGACTTTGCCGAAGGCGCCCGTTCGGTAGCCGTGGCGCTGCAGCACCTCGGGCAGGGGGATCTCCGACGGGGGCAGGATGCCCATGCCGCGGACACCGTTTGTGCCTGGGTAGCGTCCCGTGAACAGGACGGCACGCGAAGCCATGCAGACCGGACTCTGGCAGTAGGCGTTGTCGAAGACGATGCTGTCGGCCGCCAGGCGGTCGAGATGCGGGGTTTGCGCCGCCGGGTGTCCCATGAACCCCAGGCAGTCGGCCCGGAGCTGGTCGGCCATGATCCAAAGCAGATTCACTATCCATCTCTCCTCGCAGAACCCGTACCCGCCAACCGGCGGTCAGCATAACGCTGGCCGCCGGTTGGCGGGGCCAGGTGTCTTCGATGTACGAAAAGCATACACGTTCGTCGTCCTTTGTCAATGATGGGTGAGAGGTGAGAGACGCTGCACACGATACGCTTTTAATCGCGCCGCTTTCCTGTTATGATGTCACTTAATTTCTTGGAGACTGCCTGTGGGTTATGAAAAAATCAGCCGTCCCGCCGTGGGCGCGGACATCCGGATGGGCCATGATGGTAAGCTGGCGGTGCCGGACTGCCCGATCATACCCTTTATCGAGGGCGATGGGATCGGGGCCGACATCACCCGTGCCGCCATGATCGTCTGGAACGCCGCCGTGGCCAAGGCCTATGGCGGGGCGCGGCGCATTGCCTGGATGGAGGTCTACGCGGGCGAGAAGGCCAATGCCGTCTACGGACCCGGCGTCTGGCTTCCGGAGGAGACGCTCGACGCCATCCGCCAGCAGCTGGTCGCGATCAAGGGACCCCTGACGACGCCGGTCGGCGGCGGCATCCGCTCGCTCAACGTCGCCCTGCGCCAGGAGCTCGATCTCTACGTCTGCCTCCGCCCCGTGCGGTGGTTCAAAGGGGTTCCCTCGCCGGTCAAGCACCCGGAGAAGACCGACATGGTGATCTTCCGCGAGAACACCGAGGACATCTACGCCGGTATCGAGTGGGCGTCCGGCTCCGAATCCGCCGCGCGTGTGATCGACTTCCTCCGCCGGGAAATGGGCGTGCGCAAGATCCGCTTCCCCGAGACCTCGGCGATCGGCATCAAGCCGGTGTCGAGCGAGGGTTCCAAGCGCCTGATCCGGGCGGCGATCCAGTACGCCATCGACAACGACCGGCGCTCGGTGACCCTGGTCCACAAGGGCAACATCATGAAGTTCACCGAAGGTGGATTTCGCGACTGGGGCTACGAGCTCGCCTGCGGCGAATTCGGTGCGCAGCCGATCGACAACGGTCCCTGGTGCCGCTTTGCCAATCCGAAGACCGGGCGCGAGATCGTGGTCAAGGACTGCATTGCCGATGCCTTCCTGCAGCAGATCCTGACGCGCCCCGCGGAGTACGACGTCGTCGCGACGCTCAACCTCAACGGGGACTACATCTCCGACGCGCTGGCGGCTTGCGTCGGCGGCATCGGCATCGCCCCGGGCGGCAACATCAACTACGCGGCCGGCACGGCGATCTTCGAGGCCACGCACGGGACGGCGCCCAAATACGCCAATCTGGACAAGGTCAACCCCGGCTCGCTGATCCTCTCCGGCGAGATGATGTTCCGCTACCTGGGCTGGACCGAGGCGGCCGATCGGATCGTGCATGCCATGGACCGCGCCATTGCCCAGCGCCGCGTGACCTATGATTTTGCGCGCCTGATGGAGGGCGCCGAGGAGATCGGCTGCAGCGCCTTCGGGCAGGCGCTGGCCGACGCGATGGACTAGCCTTGCGGGTGCCGCCGACGGGCGTCGACCGCACGCGCGCGGAGGACGGATCATGGCCGAGAAGAAGTGCGAGCTGGAAGTCACTCTCGTCGAACTGGCGCTGCTGGCCGACGCGCAACCGGCGGCGGCTTCGCGCCATCTCCTGGGCGCGACCCTGATCTGGCCGCGGGTGGGAACGGCCCGCAAAACGCACGCAGGCACCCTGTCGCTGGCCCGCGGGGTCTGGAGCCAGGCAAGCCGTCCCTGGACCCAGCGCATCCTCTTCAAGGAGACGGTGCAGGGGCGCTTTGGCTTCGACCTCGCGCTGACCGCCGCGCTCGCCGACGCTCAGGCCGAGGCGTTCCTGCGCGCGCTGGCCAGCCAGGTCGTCAAGTTCACCGCCGGCGCCGTCGAGGACCATCTGGCGCCGCCCCTCCTCGGCACGTTGGCCGAGATTCCCTTCAACTATCTGGTCAAGGCCCTGCTCAAGGAGCGGGCGCCCGGTGTGCTGGCGGCCGGGGCGCTGGACGTCGACACCAGCCTGCTCCCCGCCGCCGGCCAAACCGTCCGCTGGGAGATTCCCATGACCGCTCCCGACGGCCTGTTCCGCATGACCCGCCGTCGCGTCGGTAAGACGTTGCAGCGTCGCCGTCAAACCTTGCTGCCCGTCGGCGGCGCGGCTGGCCGGGTTGTCGTTGATGTCCGCGTCCTCTAGGCCGGCGACGAGCGTGAAGGAAGCGCAACCTTTGTCGCGAGCGTAGTCGAACTCGCAAGTGCAAGGATCTGTTGGGAAGATCAAAAGGAGCACACTACCGGGAATGCCTGCTGCGCATCACCTGGGACAACGCCAAGGGGCCCAGTGTGCTGTGCCCGTTGGGCGACTTTTTCGGGCTGGGACACGGGATCGTCAGTTCATATCAATCTCAGTTTTTCACGGCCTCGACGCGTTTCCCCTATCAGTTCAACAAGGGGTGTGCGTTGAACTGCTATTTGCCCATGACGTTCCGCGAACGGGCGCTCATCGAACTGGTCAACGAGAGCAAGGAAGTCCACCGGCAATACTTTTACATCGATTACGAGACCATGCCCGATTTGCCGGATGACGCCGGCTATTGCCATGCGGAGTTCCGCCGGACCAACCCATTCAGCGGCTGGGGGCCCGAGATCGCTGCGAACAAGTCAGGCTCGGAACTCGCCAATATCATGAACAAGGAGCGCCTGGCCTGGGATCATAACTACGTCATCCTGGAAACGAAGGGGCGGGGGCATTACCTCGGCTGCAATCTGAGCGTGACGAACTTCCGTGGCGACTGGTGGGGCGAGGGCGACGACATGATCTGGGTGGATGGCTACAAATGGCCGCCAGACCTTCATGGAACGGGCTCCGAAGACTATCTGAACCAGGCGTGGGGCATGCAGGACAACGCCTTCCTCCGAAACGGCAGCTCGATCTTCGAGGGCAGGACGACGCTGATGCCGTCGGCTGCGCCGTGGGCGGAGGGAGCCTACCAAACCAGCTACGTCTTTCATGTTGAGAATCCCGTCCGGTTCCAGAAAGAGATCAAGGTGACGATCGAGCAGGGGCATGGGAACCATCTGGCCAACGAGATGTCATCCGTGGCTTACTGGTATGCGGACAAGCCCACGCGCGCGGCCCAACCGCCCGCCGTGGAGAAGCGACTGCCGATCCTGCGGGACTGCCAGGGCCATTGGCTGTTCGACAAGAAGAGCCAATGCCCC
>JAAYZJ010000120.1 GCA_012514915.1 Lentisphaerota bacterium
GCTCGTCAGCTCGTTCTGGTTCAGGCGGATCCAGCGGAGGTTCGTGAGGGAGCCCAGGGCGTCGGGTAGAACCGCCAGGCGGTTGCGGTCGAGGTTGAGGTACTCGAGGGCGGCGAGGCGCGCCAGCTCCTCGGGGAGGGTCGTCAGGCCGTTGTCGGCCAGATAGAGCTGCGTCAGGCTGCCGAGACCCGCGAGCGCCACCGGAGCGGCCGTCAACTGCATGGCCGACAGATCGAGCATGCTGAGGTTCGAAAGGTCGCCCAGCGCCTCGAACCCGGCGACCCGCGCCCCGCGCAGCAGCAGGCGCCGCAGGCGGGGCATCTGCGCCAACTCGCGCGGAAGCTGGTCGAGCTCCGCCCCGCATAAATCCACCTGCTGCACGGTCTCGCGCCGTGCGTACGCCTCCGCCATTCCCTTGGCCGAAACCAGGCGCTCGGGGGCTTCGCGGTGTTCAAAACAACCGGACGTCAGCAGACACAGCGGCAGGCAGCAAATGGCGGGAGCAAGCTTCACGATCGAATCCTTTTCTTTTCGCATTGTCTTTTCGTCTCAAAACGTTATCATATTCTCCCGTCGGCAGAGAGTGTTTTCTCAACGACGACGCCGAGAGCTTCATGCACCGTAACTGTAAGGATAACGCAGACATGAAATCAAGCCCGATTCTTCTTGCCGTCCTACTGGGGATCTGCCTCGCCACCGCGGGGTCGGCCCTGGCTGCGCCGCGCGCCGCGGAAGCGGCCGGCTCGCATTATCTGATGGCCGCCGACAATCTGGACGGCTGGCATCTCGGCGGCTTCTACCGCTATGCCGACCGCGAGCTCAACCATGGCGCGTACGCCCTCAAGCAGAACAAGTTCATGATCCATGTGGGGCACGACATCCTCTCCTGGCTCTCCGTCTACGGCTTCCTCGGCACGACGACGCTCGAAATCGAGCCGGGCTTCGGCGACCGCGATCCCGACCTCGAGTACGGCGCCGGCGCCTGGGCCAATCTGCTCGACCACGACCTGCTGGGCAACTTCACCATGGAGACGCGGCTGCGGTTGCAGGCCATCGGGCAGGTCAGCGCGTCGAGTCCGGAGATCGACGGCCGTGAAGCCTCCTACGTCGAATGGTACGGTGCCCTGACGCTCGGCGTCGTCAACGAGCTGATCGGCAACAAGGCCTACTGGCCCGAGGCGATCGGCCTCTTTTTCGGGCCGGTCTACAACGACATCAGCAGCGACGACATCGACGCCACGGGCGGCGCGTTCGGGCTGACGGTTGGTCTTGACCTCTATCTGACGCGCGACACCACGCTCAGCCTCGCCTACGAAGGATTCGAAAGCGACAAGATCTACAACGCCGCCCTGAATTTCCGTTTCTAGCCGCCCGTCCCGCGCCGCCGCGGCCCGCCGCGGCGTGCCGGCCCGGAAGCCTGCGTGGAGGGCCTGCCCGGGATGGGGACGGGCAGCCGCCCGGCGGCCGTCCCGCAACCACAACCAGGAGCAACCATGAGTGCCCTATTGATCGTACTGATCGTCCTCGCGATCCCGGCCATCGGCGCGATCGGCATCTACAACTCGCTGATCACCCTGCGCCAGCGGTTCAAGAATGCCTTCGCCCAGATCGACGTCCAGCTCAAGCGCCGCTACGACCTCATCCCCAACCTGGTCGAGACGGCCAAGGGGTACATGAAGCATGAGCGGGAAACGCTCGAGGCGGTCGTCCAGGCGCGCAACCAGGCCCTGGCGGCAGCCCGGCTGGCGGGTGGCGCCGTGGGCAGCCCCGACGCCATGCGGCAGTTGAACCAGTCAGAGGGGGTTCTGAACGGCGCCATGCACCGGCTCATGCTGGTCGTCGAGCGCTATCCCGAGCTGAAGGCCGACAAGAACATGGCGCTGCTGCAGGAGGAGATCACCTCGACGGAGAACAAGGTGGCCTTCGCGCGGCAGGCCTACAATGACGCGGCAACCGCCTACAACACCCGCCGCGAGGTGTTTCCGGCCAACGTGCTGGCGGGGCTCTTCGGCTTCCAGGCCGCCACCCGCTTCGAGATCGCGCAGGACGCAGAACGCGAAGCCCCCCGCGTTCAGTTCTAGACCGGGTCGCCCGGTATGGATTTTTTCGAACAGCAGGAACAGGCGCGGCGCCGCTCCAACCGCCTGATCGTGCTGGTCGGACTCGCGGTCGCCGGTGTCCTGGTCACCCTGCATGGGCTGATCGCCGGGCTCGCCCTGCTCGCCTCCGATCCACCGCCGCCCGATCCGGCCGCCCTGCTGCTGAATCCCTCCTGGATGCTGGCCACATGCGCGGTCGGCGGCGCCGTCATCCTGACCGGCGCCCTGCTCAAGCTGCGATCCCTCGCGGGCGGCGGCGCCGTGGTGGCCCAGTCGATGGGTGGGCGCGAAGTCGACCCGTTGACGCGCGACGCCGGCGAGCGGCGCCTGCTCAACGTCGTCGAGGAGATGGCGCTGGCCTCGGGTGTCCGGATTCCCCGCACCTTCATCCTGCGCGACGAGCAGGGATTGAACGCCTTCGCCGCCGGCCATGATGCCGACGATGCCGCCATCGCCGTCACCGCGGGCATGCTCCACACGCTCAACCGCGCGGAACTGCAAGCCGTGGTCGGCCACGAGTTCAGCCATATCCTGAACGGCGACATGCGCCTGAACATCCGCCTGATCGGCGTGCTGGGGGGGCTCATGGGCATCGCGGTGACCGGCCAGGCGGTGATGCGGCTGGCCCTGCACCTGCTGCGGGCCGGAACCCGCCGCTCCCGCAGGAAGAACGACGGGGCGGGAATCGCCATCGGGTTGGCCGCGGTCGGCGCCGCCATCTGGGTCATCGGCTCAATCGGCGTTTTCTTCGGCCGCCTGCTTCAGTGCGCGGTCTCGCGCCAGCGCGAGCACTTGGCCGACGCCTCGGCCACGCAGTTCACCCGCGATCCCCTGGCGCTTGCTTCGGCGCTCAAGATCATCGGCGCATGGCCGCAAGGGGCGAGGCTCGCGGCCAGCCACACCAGCGAAGTCGCGCACATGCTGTTCGCCGGCGGGCGCGCCCGTCTCTTCGCTACCCACCCGCCGCTGCTCACCCGCATCCGGCGGCTGGACCCCGCCTTCGATGGCGATTTAGGCCCCGTGCATGCCGAGATCCGGCGCCGGCTGGCGCCTCCGGCAACGGCGCCCGGCCGCGCAACCGACGAGACGGATCTCGGGCTGGAGGATAGCCTGGCCGGCGAGGGCGCGTGGCTGCGGCATGTCCTGCACCGCGCGGCACGCCCCTCGGCACAGCCGCCCCCGCCCCCCCCCTCCGCGCCACGCACCGGCCCGCCGCCGCTCCCTCCAGACGCTCCGGCGCGGCACCCCACCGACGCTGGCGCCGCCGTGGCGGGTCTGGCGGAAAACACCGGCCCGCTGGATGGGCTGGCCGCCGACGAGCGCGAGGCCCTGCGCCAGCCAGCAGCCGCCGTCTGCTGCATCTACGGTGCCGTGCTGGCACCGGTCGGCAGCGCCGTGCGGCCGCGGCAGCTTGACGCCATCCAGGCCGCGCATGGCGAGGCGGGCGCCGGCTATGCGCAGGCGGCCGCCGGCTGGGCGGAACGACTGGCACCCCGCACCCCGGCCCGGCGCCGCATGATCGCCGAACTCGCCGTGGCCCGCGCCCGCGACCTGCCTCCCGACGAACGCACCCGCCTGGCAGACATTTGCCAGACCCTCTGCCGGAGCGACCAGCGCGTCGATGCCTTTGAGTTTGCCCTGGGCTACCTCATCCGCCGCCGGCTGCTGCCGGAACCCGCCGCCGCCCGCCAATCCCCCCTGCCCCCCCGGCTGCTCGCCGGGGAGGCTTCGCTGATCCTCGCGTTCGTCGCCCGGACGAGCGCCGTCTCGCCCGCAGCGGCGCAGGCCGCCTGGCAGGCGGGCACGGCCGTCCTGGCCGATCCCGCCACCGGCCGCCCCTGGTTGCCCGGACTGACCTTCCCCCCCGCCCCGCCTAACCTGACCGTCATCGAAGCTGCGCTGGAACGGCTGATCCGCCTGCCGCCGCTCGCCAAGCGCGGCTTGCTGACGGCCTGTGTCCGCGCGATCCGGCACGATGCCTGCGTGACCGAAGCGGAACGCGATCTCGTGGCCGCCATCGCCGACGCGATCCACGCCGCCGGCTGGACGCGCAGCGAACGGCAGGAGCTGCTCCCATGAACACGAAACCCTCGACAAAACCATCCAAGACCCCTCTCCGGCTGGACACGCTCGTCGCCGCGCTCGATGCGGAATTGCGCCTCGACCAGTTCCAGGATGCCTCGCACAATGGACTGCAGGTCGCCTGCAGCGACAAGACGATCCGGAAAATCTGCTGCGGCGTCGACGCCTCGCTCCCCTTCTTCGAGGAGGCGGCCCGTCAGGGCGCCGACCTCGTGATCTGCCACCACGGCCTGAGCTGGGGCGACTCGCTCAGGCGGATTACCGGCCTTGTCTACCGCCAGATCGGCTTTCTGATCAGGCAGGATATGGCCCTCTGGGCCTGCCACCTCCCCCTCGATGCCCACCCCCGGCTGGGCAACAATGCGTGCCTGGCCCGGGCCCTCGGCCTGCGCGGGCTCGCCCCCTTCGGCACCTACCACGGCATGACCATCGGCTACATGGGAACCCTTCCCCGGCCGCTCGGTACCGACGCCTTCGAGGCCCGCCTGCAAGGCATCCTGCCCGGCGTGCTCCGCAGCCTTGCGTTCGGCCGCCCGACCATCCGCACCGTGGGCGTCATCTCCGGCGGGGCCGCCGCCGAAGTGGAGCAGGCCGCCGCAGCCGGCCTGGATGCCTACATCACCGGCGAGCCGACGCTGCAAGGCTACAACCTGGCCCAGCAGCTGGGCATCAACGTCTTCTTCGGCGGCCACTACGCCACCGAGAGCCGGGGTGTCCAAGCCGTCGGGAGCTGGATCACCCGGCGATTCGACACTCCCGCAACCTTCATCGATCTCGCGATTCCCTACTGAAAGGAGTCCACCCATGCCGCCCCTCCCCCAGGAGCAAACCTGGTTCTTCGCCTGCGCGTCGCTGCCCGACCCGCAAGCGGCCCGCCTGCTCGGCGACGCGCCGGCCGGCGCCACCGATGCCGAGGCGCTGGCCGCCCTGCAGGCGAAACGGGGCGCCAGTCCCGAACACCCCTTCCCGCCGCTCGCCCCGGCCCTCTCCCGTGTCGTCGCCATCGCCGCCGTGCTGCGCCGCCAGCGTGCCGGTGAAACCCGTCTGGAACTGCTCTGGCTGCCGCGCGACTGCACCCGCGCCGAACAGACCGCCGAAATCAGCGTCGTCGGCACCTTCCTGCAGGCGGTCGGCAAGTTCCAGCCCCAATTGGTCGGCTACGGCTCCCGCCGCCGGGATCTTCCCCTCCTGATGCAGCGGGCCCTCGTCCTGGGGCTGCACCTCCCCGAGTTCTGCCGCCCGCCGCGAACCGCGGGGCCGGCCGACACGTTCACGCCCGGTGGCCACCAGCACCTCGACGTGGCCGAGACGCTTGCCAGCGGAGGCGATTCCCCGCCGCCGCTCGTCGAGCTGGCCGTCCTGGCAGGCATTCCGGGCTCTCCGGCCCCCGACGGCCAGGCGTCGGTCACCCTCTGGCTCGATGGCCAACTCGGCTCGGTCGTCCAGCAGAGTTGCTTCCGCGCCCTGAGCACCTACCTGATCTGGATGCGGCTGATGCATCTCGAGGGCGGCATCGACCGCGAGGCCTACGACGACGAGCAGCAACGGCTGCTCGACCGCTTGCTTGAACTCGGCGAGCAGCCGGAAACCGAATTTCTCAACCGGTATGTGGAAGAATGGGAGCGCCTGAAACAGGCGACAGGACAATGAGCAACCCCCCGCACGACAACCGTCCCGACTGGGACACCTACTTCATGGAAATCGCCACCGTCGTCGGCCTGCGTGGCAACTGTCTCCGGCGGAAGGTGGCCGCCGTGGTCGTTTCCGACCACCGCATCATCTGCACCGGCTACAACGGCACGCCCCGCGGCGTGAAGAACTGCTGCGACGGCGGCTGCGCGCGCTGTGCCAGCGACGCCCCCTCCGGCAGCGGCCTCGCCGAGTGCATCTGCTCGCATGCCGAGGAAAACGCCATCACGCAGGCGGCCTACCACGGCATCCGGCTGAAGGGGGCGACAATCTACGTGACGATCAGCCCCTGCCTGATGTGCGCCAAGATGATCATCAACGCCGGCATCGTCGAGGTCGTCTACGGCGGCGACTATGTCTTCACGGAGCAGACCCGCTCCCTGCTGGCCGCCGCCGGGGTTAAATGCAGGCGCTACCAGACCAGTACGCTGGTGCCGCGCAAGAACTGACGCCACTTTTCGCGTGACAGTGGCCGCCGGGTCGGCTAAACTTATGCTGGTTGGCGTGGGTTCATCGGCTTGGCGGTTGCATGCCGTCGCGATTCCCGTCCCGCCACCAGAAAGGAGCCTGGCATGACACAGCATCAGGACAATCGACCTCCGCTCCAGGATCCCGCCTACCAGGAGTTGATGGAACTCTTCACGGAGAAGAACTACTGGCAGCGGCTGCAGCAGATTTTCCATGGGATCGGCAAGCCCAGGGACAGCCGGGAGTACAAGATCGCGCGGGTCGAGCTGCAGCGGCAGCTCGCGCCGGCGCTAGCCATTCTGCTCCCGGCCCTCTGCGTCGTGCTGCTGGCCGTCTTCGCCAACGCCAAGGTCGGCAACGACCGCGTGATCGAGACCGAGATCCTGGACGTACAGGAGATCGAAGATCTCCAGGAGATCATCGAGCGCGAGGTGCTGCCCGACGACATCCAGCCCCAGGACATCGTCTTTACGCCCGATATCGCCATGAACACACCGGCTCCGTCGCCGACGACCGATGGCCCGATGAGCCCGCAGCCGGCGGCCTTCGACGCCGTCATGCAGGTGCGCAGCCCCGTGATCCTGCGCAACATTTTCGGGTCGACCCGCACCGCCGGCACGCGCGGCCAGCTCATCACCAGCGGCGGGGGCAACGCCGCGACCGAGACGGCCGTCATGCGGGCGCTGCGCTGGCTCAAGACCAAGCAGAACCCCGACGGATCCTGGCCCCCCAACAAGTCGGCCATGACCTCGTTGGCGATCCTCTGCTACCTGGCGCACGGCGAGAAGCCGGGCTCCTCCGAGGAGTTCGGCGACACCGTCCAGCGCGGCATCGAGTACCTGCTCCAATCGCAGCCGTCGAACGGCCAGTGGCGCGGCAACTATGAACACTACATCGCGACGTACGCGCTCTGCGAGGCTTACGGCATGACGATGAACCCCAACGTCAAGACGGCGGTCGAGCGGGCCGTCAAGCTCATCATCAACGGTCAGCACGTCACTGGCGGCTGGGACTACGGGTTGAAGCCCGGCGACCGCGACGACACCTCGGTCATGGGCTGGGCGGCGCAGGCCCTGAAGGCCGCCATGATGGCCGACTTCTACAGCGACCCCGAGGCGCTCCTGCGGGCCAGCAAGCTCTCCGTCAAGGGCTTCCAGAACAACGCCCACCCCAACGGCGGCTTTGGCTACGTGGGGCCCGGCCGCGGCGGCCTCACGGCCGTCGGCGTGCTGTGCATGCAGTTCCATGGGGCCGGCAACTATCCCGAAGTCAAAAAGGCGCTGGAGTTCATGGACACCTGGCCACCCGTCTGGAACGGGTCGCGCCCCGACCGACGGCTGGCCAAGGACGAGAAACCGCCGGCGATCCCCGGCGTCCCGGGGCCCAGCACCCAGTACTACTACTACTACGCGACGCAGGCCATGTTCCAGAATGGCGGCTCTCGCTGGAAGAAATGGAACGAGGGCATGTGGCCCGAGTACGTCAAGGCGCAGTTCGTCACGGAGAAGGCCATCGCCGATCCACAGGGCGTCATGCAGGACATCGGCTGGTGGGAGAACGCCGACCATGCCGGATCGAACCAGCGTCCGGTGATGGACACCTGCCTGACGGCCCTGCAGTTGATGGTTTACTACCGCTATCTGCCCACCTTCAAGGCCGTCGACATGCCCGCGGAAGTCGTGGCGACCGCGCAGGACAGCGCTGACATCCAGGTCGACGTCAACTTGTAGGCGCCCGTTGACAGCCAACATCGCGAGACGACAGGCATCTTCATGGACATTTTGATCCCCGCCGAGCGCGTCCCCGTCGCGGACGACGTCGACATCTGCGTCGTGGGGGGCAGTTGCACCGGCGTCTTTGCCGCCCTGCGGGCCGCCCGCCTGGGGGCCCGCGTAGCCCTGATCGAGAAGCAGAACCGCCTGGGCGGCGTGGCGACCTGCGGCCTCGTCGGCATGTGGCATTCGCTCTACGATTTCGCCGACCAGCAGCCGATCATCGGAGGATTGACGCTGGAGACCCTGGAGCGCCTCGACCGACGCGGCGCGGTTTCCCCGTTCCGGGATCCCCAGGAGAGCCGCCGGGGGGGCGTCCGTTTCAACACGGAGGAGCTGACCCTCGAGCTCGATGAACTGGTTCTCGAACAGCCGCGGATCCGGGCATGGCTGCAGACCTCCTATTCGCGCGTGCTGGCACGCGGCTCGGGCGACCTCGAGGCCATCGTCATCGAGAACAAGTCGGGGCGGTCGGCGATCCGGGCCCGGGTGTTCATCGACGCCTCCGGCGACGGGGTGCTCTGCCGCGATGCGGGCATCGCCATGACCCGCGTGGCGCATCCCCAGCCGCCCACGGCCTGCGCCCGCTTCGAGAACTGGGATTCGCTCGGCGACATCGACATCAAGGCGCTGTGCGACACCTACCGGGAAACGTTCCCAAACCTGCCGTGCGGCTACGCCTGGGGCATGGGCGTCCCTTCCAGCGCCATCCGGATGCTGGCCGGCACGCGGGTCATGCAGTGCGACTGCTCCGACGCCGACGCGGTCACGCGCGCCGAATTCGAGTCGCGCGCGCAAATCCGCGCCTTCATGGACATGCTGCGGGTGGCGCGGCCCGGCAACCGCCTGACGCTGCAGGCGCTCCCCTCGGCGGTCGGAATCCGCGAGGGGCGGCACATCACCCCCCTGCGCCTGCTCACGGGGGCGGAGATGCTCGCCGGCACGCGGTTCGCCGATGCCATCGGCAACGGCACCTATCCCGTCGACATCCACCACGACACCGACGATACGATTACCTTCAAACGACTCGACGGCACCTGCAAGACCTTCGCGGCCAACCGGCTGATCCACACCGAGCGCTGGCTGCCCGAAGGCAAAATCCTGCCCTACTACCAGTTCACGCTCGGCTGCCTGATCCCCGATCAAGCCGTCAACCTGATCAGCGCGGGACGGATGGCCGGCGTGGACCGCGAGGCTTTCGGGGCCATCCGCGTCATGGTCAACTTGAACCAGTGCGGCGAGGCCGCCGGCGTGGCCGCCTGGCAGGCCTTGGACGGCGGCCAATCCATGGGCGCCATCGATGCAGCCCAGACCCGCGCGCTGCTGGCCCGCGGCGGCTCGATCATCTTGTAGGTCGGGGCTGAATCCCTCCCTTGGCTACCCGGCGGTCCAAGGGGATCCTTACAGCAGCTCGCAATCCATAGTCCTCGTCCTCAGTGAGCGAAGCGAACAGTCCTCGTTTTTGACAAAGATGGAGGGACGACCTCCGTGTCGTCCGGTGTCGGAAAAGATGCCAGATTGAGAATTGCTGGTGGAGTCGGTGTGGAGTGGACAAAACGCCGCGAAAAGTGGAAAAAATATCTGCGCGTTCAGGAAAGGGGAGATTGCTCGTGAGCACGAACCGGAAGATGTAAGGGGCACAACTACAGCGACGGCCCCGGCAAGGGCGCCGACGGCGCCTACAGCGGCGGCGGCGGCCACGGCGGCCGGGGCGGCAACGGCTTCAACACCATCC
>JAAYZJ010000121.1 GCA_012514915.1 Lentisphaerota bacterium
ACCGTACCCGGGCCTGAAGGCCCTCGCTGGCTTCCGGCTAAAGCCGGTACTCCGACCCAGCAGGTGCGCCCAATATCCACGCGTCGGAGTTCCGCCTTCAGGCGAGTCTCACAGGAGTGAATGGGGACAGGCATGTTGTGGACTGGACGGTTCAGGGAACGAGCGGGTGGAGTAGGTGTGCCGTTTAAGACAGCCCGCCAGCCAGCGGCCAGCGTTGCGCTGGCCGCTGGCTGACGGGCTGTTAATCCTGTAATCCTGTCAAAAGAATCTCTCTCCCCCCCTCCCGCGCACGCCCGCACTTCGCCACCGTTTGCCCGCCGATTCATGCTCTTCCTTCGCCCCCCCGTCGCCAACCGAGTACGGCATTCGCTCGCCCTAATACTCGACACCCGGGCGGGCGGGATGGCCGGCGTCGAAGCCGTGCCGGACGCATTCGATGCGGCTGACGGTGTCGGCCAGTTCGAGCAGCTCGGGCGCGGCATCGCGCCCGGTGAGGACGACGACCGTCCCCGCCGACGCCGCGCGGACGGCCGCGACGACGTCGCGCGCGTCGAGCAGTCCGAGGGCGACGGCGCCGCAGACTTCGTCGAGCACCACCATGCCGACCGCCGGATCCCGCAGATAGCGACCCGCCAGATCGAGGCCGCGCGCGGCGGCTTCGCGGTGGATCGCCAGCCTGGCCGGGGAAGGCTGGCGGACGAAGCCGCAGCCGCAGAAGTGGATGTCGACCGTGGGAAAGCGCTCGAGCGCGTGGGTCTCGCCGGTCGTGCGGTCGGCCTTGATGAAGTGGACGAGGGCGGCGCGCATGCCATGCCCCGCCGCCCGCAGGACGAGCCCCAGCGCGGCGGTGGTCTTGCCCTTGCCGTCGCCGGTCAGCAGGAGGATGCGTGTGGCGGGGGTCTGCATGGAGCGGGACTTTTCACCGCAGGCGCGCGAGGGTGGCCAGGCAGCCGGCGCGCCGGCCGGCCGCGCGGAGCGGGACGGCGGGATCGAGGAGCAGGCGGCGCAGGTCGGCGGCGGGCTGCTGCGCCGAGCAGACCCCCTCGACGAGCGAGGCGTACGAACCGGCGACGCGCTCGTCGCCCGCCCGCGGCAGGGGGTCGGAACCGTGGATGACGCGGAGCCCCCGCCGCCGCGCGAGGGCCGTCAGGCGGGGTTCGCCCCAGAAGGCCGGGCGCAAGGCGGTGTCGCCGATCAGCAGCGGCTGCTCCGGCGTGGCCGCTTCGATGAGTCTCCGGACGACGCGGGCGCGCTGGAACAGCCATTTGCCGAGCCCCCAGGCCAGGACGGGGAGGGCACCGGCCCCGCGCAGGCGCTCCAGGGTCTCGGCGGCGGCGAGGCCGTCGGGAATCCCGGCCTCGGCGAAGAGGCCCAGCAGCTCGATCCGTTCGCGGACGGCGACTTGCCGCGCGGCGAAGAGGTGGATGCTTGCCGTCCCGCAGGTCGCGACGCATACCCCGGGGGCTGTCTCGTCGCGCACCTGCCAGCGCGCGCGCGGACGCTCGGCGGCGCGCAGCACCTCCGCCAGCGTCCGCTGCCCTTCGCGCAGCATCATCAGGAGCGCGATCTGGCCGGCCCGAGGCGCCAGGCGGCCGGCCCGGGCGACCAG
>JAAYZJ010000122.1 GCA_012514915.1 Lentisphaerota bacterium
CTTGCCGACATTCCAGTTGCCGATCGGTTGGTCAAAGGCGGTCGCGCCGTAGAACGTGTGGGACATCGTCGTGACGTTGCTCACGTCCCAGTCGCCGATCGGCTGGCTGAAGGCGGCGGCGCCGTAGAACGTGTGGGACATCGTCGTGACGTTGCTCACGGCCCAGTCGCCGATCGGCTGGTTGAAGGCGGCGGCGTTGTAGAACAGGCTTGCCATCGTCGTGACCTTGCCGACATCCCAGTCGCCGATGGGTTGGTTGAAGGCGGCGGCGCCATAGAACGTCGCCGCGAGCGTGGTGACGTTGCTCACGGTCCACGTGCCGATGGGCTGGTTGAAGGCGGCGGCGTTGTAAAACAGGTCCGCCATCGTCGTGACCTTGCCGACGTTCCAGCCGCTGATGTTCTGGTCGAAGGCCGTCGCCCCCCGGAACATCTGGGCCAGGGTCGTCACGTTGCTGCTGGCCGCGTCGAACCAGTCGGCCTGCGAGAACCGCGTGATGTTCGCCGCGCTGTGGAACATCTGATAGGCGGAGGTGATCCCCGTCACGCCATCGCTGAGGCGCGAGACGATATCCCGGAGCAACAGGGGCGTCGTGCCGGTCGCGCCGCCGAAGGCGATGCGCGTGGCGCTGCCGCTGACCCGGTTGGTGTAGCGGCCCGCCGCGGCGAACAGGTGCGTCCGGTTGGCCGTTCCGGCGAGGCCGCTTTCGGTGGCGCCATCCCCCCAGACGATCGTCACATCGGCGGCGTTGTCGATCCGGAACGTGAAGGCCTCGTCGGCCTTCGTCGTCTCGACGACGAAGTCAAACGTCGTCGCCGCCGCCGTCAGCCCCAGCGACGCCAGAATCCCCGCCCAGCATGCCATTCGCTTCATGGTTCTCTCCCCGATGGCCGACGGTCATGGCGCGCGCCGGGCAGTCCGCCAACGACGGCAAAACGCCCCGCGCCAGGCCGCTGCCCTTGCGTGCTCGTGCATCCATGCATGTGCTTACATGATGCCAGACGGGAATGGCACCATCAATCACGCGGATTGTCCATCACGCGGATTGTCCGGATCCAATTGGGCGATTGCCTTTTCATCGGCATCATGGCAAAATTCACGGCGAGGCACCCCTCATGGGGTGTTGTGCGTTCGGCAAACAAGCGCGAGGTGTAGCATGCAGACGGGAAGAACCAGGACAATCGGTAGGGGCATGATGGTTCTGCTGGCGGTCGCGTTCGGCGCGCTGCCGGTCTGGGCGGGGCCCAAGTGGAAGAACCTTGGCGATTTCACGGCCGACGGGCAGGCGAAGGAGATCGCGGTCGGCCGCGAGATTTCCGAGATCGCCATCGACGTCAAAGAAGGCAGCGTGATCATCAACACCCTGTGGGTGCGTGAAGGCGCGGCCAAGACCGAGTATACCGTCGGCAAGCGGATGAACAAGGGCGATGCAACGCATTTCATCAAGCTGGGCGGCAAGCGGATGGTCACCGGTTTCCGGATCAGCGACGGCGCCCGGGGACGCTACCGGGTGTCGGTCAAGTAGGCGCGGCGGGCACAAGAGAAGGGCAGGCGACGGGGTGCAGCTTACCTATCCGATCGGACGCCTACTGGCGGGAGACGCCGAGGGGGCGCGGCGAAGCCTCGAGCGCCTGGAGGCGCAGCCCATCGACGACATCCGCATCACCGACAGCGAGGAAGCCGGCTTCTCCGACCGGCGCACGACCATTGTCGCCCCCGCTTCGGTGACCGGGCCGGGGACGTTTTCGAGGCGGGCCCAGCGGACGCTGACGTTCAAGCCGAGCCCGCGGCCCGGCTGGTGGATCAAGCGCCGCGATCTTCCCGAGCAACTGCCGATTCTCGTGTCGGCGCGCAATGTCTGGACCGCCCAGCGCAACATCGTGCTGCGCAGCGGCTCGCCGCACAACTACCTGCGCATGGTCGAGCACATCGTCGCCCTGCGCATGGGGTGCGGCGTCGACGATCTGCTCATCGAGACCGATTCGGGCGACCCGCCCCTTTTCGACCGCAGCAGCCTCGACCTCGTCGAGGCCTTGACCGAGTCGGGCGTCAAGGAACTGGACGCGCCGGCATGCTATGTGACGGTTAAGGAGCCGGTCACGATCGCCGGCGACCGGGGCGATTTCATCACGCTGCTGCCCGCCGAACCCTTTCAGCGCAAACTGCGGGTCGACTGCGCGGTCGACTTCGCCTCGGCCATTGGCCGGCAGCGCATTGTCTTCGACGTCAACCGCGAGACGTTCCGCCAGGGCGCCGGCGCCCGCACGAATGCGACGCGGCGCCAACTGATCCTGACCCGCACCGTCGGCCTGCTGTTTGCCGAGACACGCAACATCGGCTACACCAACAAGAACATCCTGATCCATGGCCGCAAGCGCTATGTCAACACGCCGCTGCTGATGCACAACGGGCGGTCGCTCGAGGCGGTCTGGCACCGCGCCACCCTGGACTTGCTGGCCGCGCTGGCGCTGATCGACCTGGGGCGGTTCGTCGGGACGGCGGTTTCCTACCGCGCGGGCCATCTCCTCGACACGCGCCTGATGACGCTGCTGTACCTCCATGATCTGCTGGAGGTCGTCGGCCCGCAGTGAGCCTGGCGTCAGGCCCTGGTCCCGGGGGCTGAGGCCGGAACACGTGGCGAAAGCCCCTGCCGCACTTCCGACTGAAGGCGGGACTCCGACGCGTGGATATTGGGCGTACCTGTTGGGGCGGAGTACCGGCTTTAGGGACTGATGATTTATTGCGAATCCGTGCTGTTGTTTGTATCAGGAACTCAGGAAATCAGGAATATTGTTGTGACAACGGCGTATTCTTGCACCTTTTCTGAGTTCTTGAGTTCCTAAATAATCCGCGCTGGGAATAAATCACCAGTCCCTTTAGCCGGAAGCCTGCGAGGGCCTTCAGGCCCGGATAGCCATCCAACCACGCATGCCTGCACGCCATCCGCCCCATACAAGATTGCCGTTTGCCCGCCGAGTTATGCTCTTCCTTCACCCCCCCTGTCGCTAACCGTCGCTCACCGATTACCCGGTTGCTGTCGATTGCAGTGGATGAACGCGGCCTGATTTGCTAGACTTACAGCTTAAAATCGTGCCGGAATCCCTTCGCGCACGCAGGAGAATTCAAGCATGGCTTGGTTAACCGAGCAAATCAAGGACGTGAAGATCCGACAGGAGCGGGAGCTGTGGGCCGTGTGCGCCGCATGCAAACGCCATGTCGACCGTTCCGTCTGGCAGGCAGACTTGAAGGTTTGTCCCGGGTGCAATGCCCATGAGCGGCTGAGTTGCCGCGAGCGTATCGACCTGCTGGCGGACGCCGGCTCGTTCGAGGAACTGAATGCGTCGGTTGGTGTGCGGGATCCGCTGGCGTTTGCGGACGACAGTGGCTCGTATGCCGACAAGGCGAAGGCTACGGCGGCCAAGACCGGTTTGGGCGAAGCCGTGGTGACAGGACTGGCCCGCATGGACGGACGTCCCGTCGTGCTGGGTATCATGGACTTCCGCTTCATGGGCGGCAGTCTGGGCAGCGGCACGGGCGAGCGGATCCTGCTGGCCGCCGAAGCCGCCCTTGAGCGGCGGCTCCCCTTGATCCTGGTCTCGGCTTCGGGCGGCGCCCGCATGCATGAAGGGATCGTCTCGCTCATGCAGATGGCGCGCACCTGCGCGGCCATCGCCCGCCTGCAGGAGGCGGGACTGCCCTACCTGTCGGTGCTGACGGATCCGACCACCGGGGGCGTCTCGGCAAGCTACGCGATGGTCGGCGACCTGAACATCGCCGAGCCGAAGAGCCTGATCGGCTTTGCCGGCCGCCGCGTCATCGAGCAGACGATCAAGCAGAAGCTCCCCGATGACTTCCAGACCGCCGAGTACCTGCTTGAGCACGGCTTCCTCGACGGCATCGTGCCGCGCCGCGCACTGAAGGCGTGGCTCGTCAACGCCCTGTCGTACTACCGTCCGGTCCAGCCGCAGCTCAAGGTCGCTCCGGCGGCGCCGGCCGCAGGCGGCGCGGTGGCGGGGCCCCCGTGGGAGACGGTGCAGCTCGCCCGCCAGGCGGGACGCCCGACGATCCGCGACACGATCGCCAACTGCTGCGATGACTTCGTCGAGCTGCATGGCGACCGCCTCTTCGGCGACGATCACGGGCTGATCGGGGGCTTCGCCACGATCGGCGGCCTGCGGGTGATGCTGATCGGGCACCAGAAGGGTAAGACCGTCGAGGAGAACATCGCCGTCAACTTCGGCATGGCCAACCCGGAGGGCTACCGCAAGGCGCTGCGGCTGATGCGCCTGGCCGAGCGCTACGGTCTGCCGGTCGTCAGTCTGGTCGACACGCCGGGCGCCTACCCGGGACTCGATGCCGAGGCGCGGGGACAGGCGGAAGCCATCGCGCGCAACCTCACCGTCATGGCAACGCTGCGCACCCCCTTCGTCGTGATCGTCACGGGTGAGGGCGGCAGCGGCGGCGCGCTCGGCATCGCCGTGGGCGACCGCGTGCTGATGCTGCAGAACGCCGTCTACTCGGTCATCTCGCCCGAGGGGTGCGCGTCGATTCTCTGGCGCGATGGCAAGAAGGCGCCCGAGGCGGCGGCGGCCCTGAAGATCACGGCCGGGGAGCTCCTCAAGCTGGGCATCATCGACGGGATCGTTCCCGAGCCGGCCGGCGGCGCGCATCTGGATCCGAAGGCGGCGACTGCCGCCATCAAGTTGGCGATCCTGGGTGCCCTGACGCCCCTGCTGGAGATCCCCGTCGAGACGCTGGTCGAGCAGCGCTACGCCAAGTTCTCGGGCATGGGGCGCTGAGCGCCCCTGGCCGAACCGATTCGTCACTCCTTTCGAGATTTGAACACTATGGCCAAGCAATCAAGCACCAAAAAGACACCGGGCGCCGCCGCCACGCCGACGCGCATCCGGATCACCGACACGACGCTGCGCGACGCGCACCAGTCGCTTTGGGCGACGCGCATGCGCATGGACGACATCCTGCCGGTCATCGATTTGATCGACCGCGCGGGGTACTACTCCCTGGAGTGCTGGGGCGGGGCGACCTTCGACGTCTGCCTCCGCTTCCTGCGCGAAAACCCCTGGGAGCGGCTGCGCCAGATCAAGGCGCGCTGCAAAACCCCGCTGCAGATGCTGCTCCGCGGGCAGAACATCCTCGGCTACCGCAACTATCCTGATGACGTGCTGGTGCGCTTCATCGAGCTGGCGGCCTCCAGCGGCATCGACATCTTCCGGGTCTTCGATGCGCTCAACGACACGCGCAACCTGGAGAAGGCCATCCGGACAGTCAAGGCCGTCGGTGCTCATGCGCAGGGAACGATCAGCTACACCTTCAGCCCCGTGCACACCGTCGAGGCCTACGTCAAGCTGGCGCAGGAGATGGAGGCGCTCGGCGCCGACTCGATCTGCATCAAGGACATGGCCGGCATCCTGACCCCGGCCGCCGCCGAGGAACTCACCACGGCACTGACCGTGGGCGTCAAGATCCCGATCCAGTTGCATGGCCACATGACCAGCGGCATGGCGGTGGCGGCCTACCTGGGCGCGGTTCGCTCCGGTGCCGGCGCCGTCGACTGCGCCGTGGCCTCGATGTCGGGCTGCGCCTCGCAGCCGCCGGTCGAGACGCTCCACGCCGTCCTCTCGGCGGCGGGCTACGAAACCGGGCTCGACACCGAGGTGATTCATGAGATCAACCAGTACTTCCGCAAGCTGAAGCCGCAGCGCGAGCCCAACCACGGGGCGGTCGATTTCGTCGACGTCAACGTGCTGGAGCACCACATCCCCGGCGGCATGATCTCGAACCTCCGCTCGCAATTGCAGCAGCAGGGGGCGCTGGACCGGCTCGACGAGGTGCTCAAGGAGCTTCCCCGCGTGCGTGCGGACATGGGCTATCCGCCCCTCGTCACCCCGACCAGCCAGATCGTCGGCATCCAGGCGGTGCTCAACGTCATCAGCGGCGAGCGCTACAGCATGGTGCCCCAGGAGACGCGCGACTACGTCAAGGGGCTCTATGGACGGGCTCCCGCACCGATCGATGCCGCCATCGCGAAGAAGATCCTCGGCGACGAGCAGCCGGTCACCTGCCGTCCCGCCGACCTGCTCAAGCCCGGCCTGACGGCGGCGGCCAGCCAGCTCGATGCGAGCCTCGTGCAGGCCGAGGAGGACATCGTCTCCTACTGCATCTTCCCCGAAGTCGCGCTGGGCTACTTCAAGTGGCGTGCGCTTCCCGAGGATCAGCGCCCGCTTTCCCCGGCCGAACAGGAGCAGCAGGCCGCCGCGAAACCGCCGGCGTCCGCGGCCGACGCGGTGAGCCCCGCCGCCCCCGAGCCGGCCGACGCGGCGGCGCGCAACTACGCGGCCATCGGACGGACGCTGAGCCAGCTCTTCCGCCAGCTCGGCGGGGTGCCGGCCGTTGCCGGCGATGCCCACGCCGACGATCGACCCGTGCCGGCCGACCCCGCCCCCGCGGCGCCGGCCGCGCAGCCAGCCGTTACCGCAACGGTGCCCGCGGGCGAGACGATCAACGCGCCGCTCAACGGCACCTTCTACCGGACGGCCGCGCCCGACAAGCCGAATTTCGCCGAGGAGGGCACCGTCTGCCAGGCCGGCGCGGCGGTCTGCGTCGTCGAGGCGATGAAATTGTTCAACGAGATCAAGGCCCCCAAGGCCTGCACGATCGTCAAGTTTCTCGTCGTGCACGGCGCTGCGGTCGCCAAGGGGCAGCCGCTGGCGGTCATCGCCCCGGTGTGAGAGACGGCGGCCGCCAAGGGCCTGTGCCATCATGGAACGGCTGGAACAGCTTGTGCAGCAACTCGCGCGGACGGGGCAGAGCCTCGCCTGCGCCGAGTCCTGCACGGGCGGCTTGATCGGGGCGCGACTGACGGCCGTGCCGGGCGTTTCGTCCGTGTTCCGGGGCGGGGTCATCGCCTACGCCAACAGCGCCAAAACATCCCTGCTGGGCGTCGGTGAACAGTTGATCGAGTCCGAGGGCGCGGTGAGCGCCGCCTGCGCCGCCGCGATGGCCGAGGGGGTGCGCGAACGGCTGCGGACCGATTGGAGCGTGGCCACGACGGGCATCGCGGGCCCGGGCGGCGCCACGCCGTCCAAACCCGTGGGGCTGGTCTACATCGCCGTGGCCGGCCCCGCGGAAACCATTGTGGACCGCAATTGCTTCGCCGGCGACCGGCAGGCCATCCGCGAGCAGGCCGTCGCGCGCGCCTTGGAATTGCTGCACGACCAGGCGTGCGCCTCGGTGACGGGCTGAACGCGGCGGATCCCGCGGTTCGCTGGCGACGGGGGATCACTTCAGCGACGCCGACGACTACACATTCTGCGGTCCGTGAGAACGGAACAACAACCTCTATGCAAGCGTGCGCAATGGATTCTGAAGCCGACCGGGCGACGACTCGGTCACGGGAGCGCCAGTCGGCGGCCGTCACCTTGTCCGACATGGAGATCTTCATCTTCCCCGAGCTGATGTACAGCCTGGTGCTGGCGAACATCATGTCGCCGCGCATCTGGCGCTGGCGCGACGATCCGTGGTTCAAGGGAATCCACCGGATGCCGCCCCACCGCCGCCTGCAGCGGGTCCGGCAGTACATCATGGACCACTACGTCTTCAACCTCGATCTGGAGACCTGGGGACTGACCAGCCAGCAGCGGGAGCTGGACCGCTTTTCCGCCTGGCTCGATCCCGGGGTGATCAAGGCTTCCAACGCCCTCTTCGGCTACGAGGGCGACCGCTACTATTTCGACATCGACATCCGCACCCATTTCGGACTCGACAAGTACCATGCCGACGTGATCCCCTACTGGAAGACGGAGACGGTCGAGGCGATGGATGCCTTCCGGTTCCGGCCGGGCTACGAGACGGGCGCCGGCGAATGCGTCTCGCTGGCCGCGCTCTATGCCGCCGCGCTCTACATCGTGGCGGAGATTCCGCTCGAGCAGATCTACCTGATCGCGACCCCGCTCCACTCGCAGAACTTCATCGACCTCGCCGACGGCATCCTGATCAACAACCGGCGGCTGGTCACCAAGACAATGTGGTTCAATGGCACGCAGATCTCCGCTCAGGCGCGCCGGGCGCTCGAGAACGAGCGCGTCACGATCGTGACGCATGCCACGGGGTGGATCCACACCCTCTACCGGCGCGCGACCATCGCCCCCGCCGCCTACGCGCGGTTTTCCGAACGGCTGCACGCGTTTCTCCAGACCCCGATCACGGCCGAGATTCTGGGCAACTTCCTGCGGCAGAGCGACCGCTGCCGCGCGTGCTTCGTGCTCCGGCACCGCCGGCATGGCGTCGACCGCTATCTGCCGCTCGATGTCGCGTTCGCCTACGAGCAGGACTGCAAGTGGAAGGTGACGGACAACACGCGTGCCAAGCTGCTGGATCTGATTCCCGATGAAGCCTACGACCGCTCCTGCAAGTGCCAGAAGATCGTCCTCGACGATGTCGAAGCGTATCTGCGGGAGCACCCCGTGGCGGTCGACCGGCCGGACGAACTCGGTGCCGTGAAACGGCGCATCGGCAGCCTCTGCATGCGGGCCGAGGAGATGCTGCGGGAACTGGTGCGCTTCTGCCGGACGGAACCCCGGCTGCCCGCCGCCGACGGCGTCGTGTTTGCCGCCGATCAGGCACCGCTGGATCTTGCGCCTGGCCTGGCGCGCGAGGCGGTCATTGGCCGTCTGGAAAAGCTGCGCGGCAGTAACATCACAGCCGATCTGGCATTCCACGCCTGGCGCGATCTGTCGCGCACGGACAACCGTCCGTTCATCCAGGCGGCGCTGGAGCGCAATCCCGTCTGCATCGGCGGCGCCGCCGCCGAGTCGCTCGAGGCCCTCGCGGCCCGGCTGGCCACCTGGCCCGGAGCGTCGATCTACGACGAGCCGGAGCGGCTGGCCCAGCCCGACGAGGTGTGGAACTTCCAGCGCGGCGATGGGTTCGAGAAGGCCTTGCTGCTGGCCAATGTGGCGCGGGCGCGGGGCGAGGGGACGATGACGCTCACGCTGGACGGGGGGCAGGCCATTCTGGACGGTGCTGCGGGGGCGCTCGCCCGGTTCGCCTCCGCCAAGACGCCGGCGGAGACCGTGTGGAGCCTCTAGCGGAACTTTTTTGTACGCGTCCTGGCCCCGATGGTGTACATTAGACCCTTCTTTTCAGCAGGCGTGGCCGTGAAGGGTTCCGTGGTCGGCGCCGGCTGTCGTGAAAGGCGCATGCGATGGTATCGACTCCCAAGGTTTGGCACAGCGGCAAGGGCTGGATGCACCGCGAACGGTTGCTTCGCGAGGCCGGCGCCTGGTCGGCACAACGGGTTCCTCCGCTCTCACAGGCCGCCTGGGAACGGCGGCGCGGCGAGCTGCAGGGCTGGCTGGTCGACCGCCTGCACCTGGGGGACGATCCGACGCCCCCCGAGCTGCGCGTCCACCGCTCGATTCCCCGCAAGGGTTACCGCATCGATTTGATCTCCTATGCCTCGGGCTCGCCCGACATCCGCGTCACGGCGGCTCTGTATGTGCCCGATGGGCCGGGGCCCTTTCCCGCCGTCCTCAATCTCCACGGCCATTGGCCGCAGGGCAAGCTGGCCGCCCGTGTCCAGGAACGGGGGCATCTCCTGGCGCAGAACGGTTTTGTTGTGCTCTCACCCGATGCCCCCGGCGCCGGCGAGCGGAGCCAGGGCGAGGGGATTTTCCGCTATCATGGCGGCGCGGCCGGCGCGGGTCTCTACCTGATCGGCGATTCCCTGACCGGCTGGCAAGTGCGCGACAACCGCCGTGCGATCGATGTGCTCACCGGGCTGCCGGTGGTCGATGCCGCCCGCATCGGCGTGACGGGCGCGTCGGGGGGCGGCAACCAGACCATGTGGATCTCCGCCTGCGACGCGCGGGTCAAGGTCTGCGTGCCGGTCGTCTCGGTCGGCACGTTCGACGCTTATGTCACGGCCCGCAACTGCATCTGCGAGACGCTGCCCGGCGGCCTGACGGCGATGGAGGAGTGGGAACTGATCGGCCTGATGGCGCCGCGTCCGGTGCTGGTGATGAACGCCTACAAGGATTCGTCGCCGGCCTTCGGGCCGGAACCCGTGACCCGCACCGCGCATGCCCTGCGCGATCTGTACCGGCTCTGGCAGGCCGAGGAGCGGTTCGACGCCCGCATTTTCAACACGCCGCACGGCTACTGGCCCGAGATGCACGCGGCCATGCTTGGCTGGATGAGCTACTGGCTCAAGGATGAAGGTCCGGGATTCGCCCGCGCCCTGCCGGTGATCCATCCCGAGGATGAGGCCGCGATGCGGTGCTTCGTCCCCGGCACCTGGCCGGTGGCGACGCAGTCGTACGCCGCCAACAAGGAGGCCCTCCGTGCCGCCTTGCCGCCGCCGGCCCACCGGGAGGATGCCGTCATGCGGCGTGAACTCGCGCAAGGCACGGGCTTCCTGCCCGTTGCGGACGAGCCGGTCTGCGATGAAGGGCCGGCACAGGACGGCGTGGCCCGGGCCGTGCTCCACGCGCCGCGGGAGATGGTGCTGCCGCTCCTGGTGCGGGAGACCCCGGGGACGGCCGGCACGATCGATCTGATCGTGGGCGCCGCAGGCAAGGATGGGGCCTTTGCCGCATCACGCTTCCAGACAGCCGCGGCGGCGGTGACCATCGACCTGCCCGGCGTAGGCGAATGCGCCTGGGAACCCGCCGAGCCGGTGGTCGGCGGCGCCGCGCTGCACGACACGGCCCGCGCCTGCCTCTGGCTGGGTTACACGCTCGCCGGCGAGTGGGCCGGGGATGTCGCGGCGCTCGTCCGCTGGGCGCGCGCGCGCTTCCCGGGACGGACGCTGAAACTCGTCGCCGACCGCGAGGCGGCGCTGGCCGTGCTGCTGGCCGCCGCGCTCGACGAGGTCGTGCGCGCCTGCCCGCGCGAGCTCGACGGACTGCCGGCCAGTCTGGTCGAGTGCTACCAGGCTACCGAGTGCCCGATGACCATGATGGTCCCCGGACTGCTGACGTGGGGCGATCTGCCGGAATTGCACCGGCTGGCGACGGATTCCCCCTGATGGTTGCCTTCGCTCCAGCCGACCCCCGGTATGCCGCCGCCCTGAAGATCGTGACGCGCCTTCACGAGGCGGGATACCAGGCCCTGCTGGCCGGCGGGTGTGTCCGCGATGCCCTCCTGGGGCGTTCGATCAAGGACATCGATATTGCGACATCGGCCCGTCCCGACGTCGTCGAGGCGTTGTTTGCCGGGGCCACCTACGCTGTCGGCCGCGCGTTCGGTGTCGTGGTCGTCCTGCAGGACGGCATCAACTTCGAGGTGGCCACCTTCCGCGCCGACGGCGAGTACCGCGATGGCCGGCACCCCGAGTCGGTCCGCTACGCCGATGCCGACGCCGACGCCCAGCGGCGCGATTTCACGGTCAACGGGATGTTCTACGATCCGCTGGCTCGGTGTCTGCTCGACTTTGTGGGGGGACGCCGGGATCTCGAGGCGCGGTGCATCCGCGCGATCGGCGATCCGCAGGCGCGGTTCGCCGAAGACAGCCTGCGCCTGCTTCGCGCCGTCCGCTTTGCGGCAGTGCTCGGCTTCAGCCTCGACGAGCGTACGGCGCTGGCTATCCGCACGTGTGCCGATGGCCTGCGCCAGGTGAGCGCTGAGCGGATCGGCCAGGAGGTCACCCGGATGCTGGTCGAGTCGCCCCACCCGTCCGTCGCGATGGAGCTGCTCGACCGCCTCGGCTTGCTGAAACGTATCCTTCCCGAAGTGGCCCGGTTGCGCGGCGTAGCCCAACCGCCCAAATTTCACCCCGAGGGCGACGTCTGGACGCATACGATGATGATGCTCGACCGGATGCCGCCGGATCGCGGGGCGGCGCTGGCCTACGGTGTGCTGCTGCACGATGTCGGCAAGGCCGAGACAACCTGCACGAAGCGCGACCGCCACGGGAACGTCGTCATCCGTTCACCCAATCACGCCGCGGTGGGCGCCGCGATCGCGCGCCGCATGCTCATGCGGTTGAAGATGCCGGTGGCCTTGCAGGAGACCGTCGAGGCCCTGGTGCGGCGGCACATGACCTTCGCGGAACTGGCGAACATGCGCCCGGCGACGCGGCGCCGCTTCCTGGGCGCCCCGACGTTTCCGCTCGATCTCGAGCTGC
>JAAYZJ010000123.1 GCA_012514915.1 Lentisphaerota bacterium
ACAAATCGAACACACGCCGCCGCGCCGCTTCGAGCTCGGAGGACAGGCAGGAATGCCTGTCCCACCTTACTCCCACACTCCCACACAGAGGACAGGCAGGAATGCCTGTCCTACCTTGCCCCACTGCGGCCGGGACGCCGTCGCCCACCCGCACACCTGGAATGCCCCAGGGTTCTGAGGGTCTCCTGAGGCGCAGCCATCACACGCCCGGTTGCCAAGCGATCACTTCCGGTTTGAACAACGTCTCGGACAGGCTTACAATGCACGCACAAGAGCGGGGATCTTCGAGACAAGCCGCCGCGCGAGCCCCTGAACATGATTAAAACCGCACTGATCGGACTGGCCGCAGCCCTGGCGGCCGTGCTGCTGCTGCTGGCGTCGCTGGGATTCACGCCGCGGCAGATGTTGACGATGGTGTCGCATCCCGTCGCCGGCGGAACGGCACGGGCCGGGGCGCCGCCGCCGTCCTTCGCCTCGGAGACGCCGCCGCGCCACGCCCGGGCCGGCCTCGCCGCGCTCGACTATGGCGTCATCGCGGTCTACCTGTGCGGCATGCTGGTCGTCGGCGGGCTGGCGGGACGCGGCGTCAAGAGCGCGCGGGCGCTTTTTCTCGCCGGCGAGCGGATGAACTATGTGCTCGTCGGCATCTCGCTGCTGGGCGCCTACCTTTCCGCACTGACGATGATGGGGCTGCCCGGCATGGCTTACGGACGGCATGACTGGACGTACCTGGTGCAGCTCCCCTGGCTCGTGGTCACCGGCGCCGTCATCACCCGGTTCATCCTGCCGCGCTACCGGGCGGAGGGGGTCGTCAGCATCTACGAATTCCTCGAACGGCGGCAGCATGTCGCCGTGCGGCTGCTGGCCTCGGCGAGCTTCCTGGTTTTCGCGGTCGGCCGGCTGGGGCTCGTCCTCTACCTGCCGTCGCTGGCGTTCCATACCGTCACCGGCTTTCCGCTGGCGTGGTGCATCGTCGTCGCGGGCGTGGTGGTCACCGCCTACACCGCGCTGGGCGGCCTCAAGGCGGCCATCTGGACCGACGCGGCGCAGGTGCTGGTCTTCATCGGCGGCGCCCTCTTCATGCTGGTTGCGGTGGTCGGCGAGGTTGGGCCGGCGCGGTTCATCGACATCGGCCTCGCCCACAACAAGTTCCGCATCCTGGCGCTCGATTCCGACGTCCGCCAGATCACCACGTGGTGGCTGATCCTCGAGACGATCTACCAGACCATCCGCATCTACGGCACGCAACAGGACATGGCCCAGCTCTACCTGAGCACGGCCTCGACCGGGCGGGCCGCGCGCAGCGTCTGGATGGGCGTGCTGATCTACATCCCGCTGGGCTTCGTCTTCTACTTTCTCGGGACGGCCTTCTTTGCCTTCTACCAGGTCTTTCCCGACCCGGACCTGCCGCTCAAGCCCGACCAGATCCTGCCGTTCTTCACGGTCCGTCATCTGCCGGCGGGCCTGGCCGGACTCGTGCTGGCGGCGATCTTCGCCGCCGCCATGTCGAGCATCGACGCCTGCATGAATTCCGCTTCGACGGTGTGCATCGAGGACTTCGCGCGCCGCTTCATCCGGCGCGCGACTTCCGAGCACTTCTATCTGCGTCTGGCACGGGGGCTGATCGTCGTCTGGGGCGCGCTGATGATCGCGGCCGGCCTGCTGTTCATGAAGGTCGAGTATGCCCAGATCATGTGGGGCAAGGTGATGGGATTCTGCACGAACGGCGTGCTGGGGTTGATGCTGCTGGCCTTTCTGCCGTTCCGCGTCGACTGGCGCGCTTCGGTGATCGGCTTTGCGCTGGGGTACCTCAGCCTGACGCTGGCTGTCCGGGGCGGGATCAACTTCCTGTTGTGGCCCGTGATCGGCAACACCGTCTGCTTTCTGGCCGCTCTGCTGGCCCATGCCGTCTTATCCAAGACCGCCACGCGTGAGCAGGCGTCCGAATCCGTCCGCCAGATTCCACACGCGGGCCGAAGCAAAGAATAGCATGCACGCGGCAACGAACACCCGATCCGACCATCCGAACGAGGATGGCCGCAGGATACGGATTTCGCCATCGAAGCCACGCGCAACCATAGCCCGATAGACGTGCTCGGCCCTGTCCATCGAACGGAGAAGGAGGTGGCCGATCATCGAGCCGAAGACGCGGAGTCGCAAGGGACGCCCTGACGACCGCATCTCCGCGCTTCGCTTCATCATGGCGGCCTGATCCGAGACCACAAAGAGGTAGCGGTGGAGAAGCAGCAACTGAACGACAAACACGCGTGGGACTCCGAGCCGCTCCAGCGCCGCGCCCAAGCGGTTCATGCCCGTGCAGGCTACCAGCGCCAGCGCCGCTCCGACGGTCAGGACGAACCGGAACATGATTGAGGCGAACGACACCCACCCCCCGGTGATCACGACCGACCCGATGGTTGAGACCGGCTCCCGATCCAGGAAGGGGTTGAAGATGCCGATGACAAAGGCGAATGGCGCGGCAAGGATGATCTTCCGCGCGATGTCGCGCACAGGAATGCGGCCCATCGAGACGAGCGCGACCGGGTACAGGATGAAGGGCGTAAGCGCCGATAGCTCGTGGCGGGGGAATGACATCACCACGCCAATGAAAACGAAGGTTACCAGCGCCTTGGCCCTTGCATCAAGCCGATGCGCGGGCGTATCCATGCGCCCCAGTTCGTCCATGCGTCCAATTTCGGTCCAGTCCGCCAACCCCATATGGCCCCCGCCGAACCCTCAACCGTTTCTGCAAGCGGCCTGGATCGAACACGCCCTGAGCGCCAACCCCGCCAGACAGGCCAACGCCAGGGTCAGAAGGCCGCCCACGATGCCCGACAGGGAAGTCCCGGCGTTGACCGCAGGCCAGGGTTCCGGTTCGGGCGCGGAGGTGTATTCCGCGGGTGCGGCGGTCTCCGGCGCGGCCTCGGTGGCTTTGAAACCGTAGTCGGGAAGCAACGCGGTCCTCTCCTGCACACGGGCCAAGGAGTGATGGATCCCGACCGCAGGGGCCTCCAGTTCTTCCTTCCCGCTGACCCTGGCCATGCTCCACTCCAGCCCGTCCGGGTGCGGGGCCGCGAACCAACTCGCCACGCCGCCCACGGCCGCGGCCGCGATTCCCAAACCGATTAGAACGGGCCGTAGACGGATCGATGCGCCGTGCGCGGGTGCTGCGGTGGGCAGCGCTTCCGGCCGCGCCCGCGCAACGAACGCAACCACGGCGGCGGTCGCCAATCCCTCGACCACGCCGATGGCGAGATGGATCGGCAGCATCATCAGAACAAACGTGCCGAACGGCAACTCCGAGATCCCCGAGGCCTGGGTCTCCAGAACCACGCTGAATGCCCCGAGTTGCAGCCCCGCCACGGCGGCCACGATCGCCCCCGCCCATGCACGCGGCGATCCATATTGCCGCTTGACGATGGCCGTGTAGACGAGCGGATACGCAACGAATGCCGGGAAGAACCCCAGATTGAAAATGTTGCAGCCCAACGCCAGCAATCCGCCATCCGCGAAGAAGAACGCCTGGACGGTCAACACCGATGCGACAACCAAGAAGGCGGCATGGGGGCCAAGAAGCGCTGTCAAAATCAGCCCGCCCCCAAGATGTCCACTCGATCCCGTGCCGGGAATCGAGAAGTTGATCATCTGCGCCGCGAAGATAAACGCGCCCAGTACGCCCATCAGGGGAACGAGATTGTCCCGGAATGACCGCTTGATCGTGTGGGCGCAATAGGCCAGCAGCCCGCCCGAGATCGCCCACATCGTCCCGCCTACGGCGGGGGAAATCAACGCATCAGCCATGTGCATGTTCTGCTCCTCCTACTGGTTGTCCTTGCCAGTGAATCCGAAAGCTCACGTGAGCCCGGCCGTCGCCGTGAAGTCCGGAGCACCGCCGGAGATCTTCGATCCTCCGGCAATGTCCAACGTCAGGCACGCAATCGGCCGCCATCGAAAGCCCGTGTTGTATGGCACGACCGTATTGGCCCCGCTGGCCGCTTCCCGCTTGCACGCGTCTCAATCCTTTCCTGATTACCGACTGCCGCATGCACGTAACACCAATTCCATATTCGTGTTACCGCCGCGCCAAAAAAAACCGAATCCGGCCTTAAACATCCGTCCCTGTCGTGGTCCTCACCAACGAGACGTGCTTGAGTCCTTTCAGCGACTTCAGTCGCTTCACAAACTGTTCAACGTCCGACGCCTTGCCTTTCACGATGACCGATTCGAGGCAGTTGTCGTGGTCCAGGTGGGCATGCTGGGTCGCGACGACCACATGCTGATAGTCGTGCTGCACGTCCACCAGTTCGCTGGCCAGGGCTCTCGCGTGATGGTCATAGACAATCACGACCGAGCCCGCCACATCCGTGCCAGCCTGCCATTCCTTCATGACGAGCGACTGCCGGATCAATGCCTGCACCGCTTCGGAGCGTGTGGGATGGCCATCGCCTTTCCACATCGCGTCGAAATGCTTCAGCAGGTCGTCGCCAAGCGACACGCTGAATCTGACAGCTCCGCTCATCTGACGTCATCTCCATCGACGGAGGCGCTTGCAGAACCCCCAGCAGAAACCGGTCGGGACAGCGCCCGACCCTCCAGAACCGCGGAAACACCTGGTGATCAGGGCTGGAGGGACGACCTCCGTGTCGT
>JAAYZJ010000008.1 GCA_012514915.1 Lentisphaerota bacterium
ACCCGGGCGGTCACCAAGCACAACTTCCTGGTGAAAGACGTGGATGAGCTGCCCCGCATCGTGGCGGAGGCGTTTCACATCGCCTCCTCGGGCAAGCCGGGCCCGGTGCTCATCGACCTGCCCAAAGATATCCAGCGCCAGCTCACCCGCGCCCCGGCTCTCGATCCGGCGCAGGTCACGATCCGCAGCTACCAGCCCGACTGTCCCGTCGACACGGCGGGCGTGGCGGCGCTGGCCAAGGCGATCGGCACGGCCAAGCGGCCGCTGCTCTACGTCGGCGGCGGCGCCATCGCCGCCGGAGCCTCCGGCGCGCTGCTCCAGATCGCCCGGACGGCGCAAATCCCCGTGACCACCACGCTGATGGGGCTGGGCGCCTTTCCCGAGGACGACCCCCTGGCCCTGCGGCTGCTCGGCATGCACGGCAGCGTGGCCGCCAACCGCGCCGTGGCGCAGTGCGACCTGCTGATCTCCGCCGGCGCCCGGTTCGACGACCGCGTGACGGGCAAAATCAGCGAGTTCGCCCCGCTGGCGCGCATCGCCCACATCGACATCGACCGGAGCGCGATCGGCAAGAGCGTGGCAATCCACCTGCCGATCCACGGCAGTCTGAAACCGGTGCTCGAGGCGCTGGCCGCGCGGTTGAAGCCCATGCGGCATGACGACTGGCTCCGGGAGATCGCGGCCTGGAAGGCCGAGTATCCCTTCACCTACGACCATCCGGCCGGCACGCTGCCGCCCCAGTACGTCATCGAGCAGGTGGACCGGGTGGCCGGCGGCCGCGCCCTGGTCGTGACCGACGTGGGCCAGCACCAGATGTGGTCGGCCCAGTTCATCACCCACCGCCATCCGCGTCATTTCCTGACGTCGGGAGGCCTCGGCACGATGGGCTTCGGCCTGCCGGCGGCCATCGGCGCGCAGTTCGGGCTTCCCGGCGAGCTCGTCGTCTGCATCGCCGGCGACGGCGGCATCCAGATGAACATCCAGGAACTGGTGGTGGCCGTCGAGCACCAGTTGCCGCTCAAGGTGGTGATCATCAACAATGGGCACCTGGGCATGGTGCGCCAATGGCAGCAGATGTTCTACAACAAGAACTACTCGGCCGTGATGCTGGGGCAGGCGACGCGCCCGGTCAACGAGAGGATCGCCGGCGGGTCCGACGTCTACCTGCCGGACTTCGTCAAGATCGCCGAGGCCTACGGGGCGGTTGGCGTGCGGGTGAGCGATCCCGCCGAGGTGGTGCCCACGCTGGAGCGGGCGTACGCCAGCCCCCGCGTCTGGGTCATGGAGTTCCGCGTGACCGCGGAGGAGAACGTCTTTCCCATGGTGCCGCCCGGCGGAACCGTCGAGCAGATCATCCACCGGCTGGCCTAGGAGCTGAACTATGAAACACACGATTACCGCACTGGTTGAAAACAAGCCCGGCGTCCTCTCGCGCGTCATCGGCGTGGTGTCGGGGCGCGGGTACAACATCGAAACCCTCAGCGTGGGGCCGACGCAGGACAGCTCCTGCTCGAAGATCACGATGGTGGTGCCCGGCGACGACCACGTGCTCGACCAGGTCTCGCTGCAACTGACCAAGCAGATCGACGTGCTGAAGGTCTCGGACGTCACGCGGCAGCGCCACATCAGCCGCGAGCTGATCCTCGTCGAGCTGGCAACGGACAAGACGGGCCGGGCGCCCGTCATGGAGCTGGCCTCGCTCTTCGGCGCGGCGGTCGTCGCCGTCCAGGAGGGATCGCTGACGCTGCAGATGACGGGCGACGAGCAGCAGGTGCACGACTTTCTCCGGTCGCTGCGGGCATTTCCGGTCCTTGACATTGCGCGGTCGGGCGTCATCGCCGTCGCGCGCGGCAACGGTGAATAGGCCGCTCCAGACCGTCTCGCTGCGGCTGGCCGTCCTCGGCCATCCGATCGCCCATTCGCGCTCGCCGCGGATGCACGCGGCCAACTTCGCCGCGCTCGGCCTCGCGGCGAGCTACGAGGCGTTCGATGTGACCGAGGCCGATCTGCCCGCGCGCCTGGCCGATCTGCAGGCGCGCGGGTATACGGGCGCCAACCTGACCATTCCGCTCAAGGCCCGCGGACTGGAGCTCGTGGACGAGGCGACGCCGCGGGCGCGGCTGCTGGGAGGGGTCAACACCATCCTCTTCCGTGCGGACGGGCGCCGGGTCGGCGACAACACCGACGGCTTCGGCTTTCTCGCCGCGTTGCACGAGGCCGGTTTCGACGGCCCTGCGGGGATCCGCGTGCTGGTGCTGGGCTGCGGCGGCACGGGGCGGGCGCTGGCGCTGACCGCCGCGCAGGCGGGCGCCGCCGCCGTCCTGCTGGCCAACCGCACCGCCGCGCGTGCCGCCGACGTCGCGGCGGCGCTGCGCGCCGCCTGTCCCGGCGTGCCGGCCGAGGCGCTGCCGGCCGATCCCGCCGTCTGGGAGCTGGCCGCTCGCACCTGTCCGCTCATCGTTCACACCACCTCCCAGGGGCTGCAGCCCGGCGATGCGCCGCTCCTCACGCGCCGGGCGTTTGCCGCGGGGCAATGGGTCTTCGACGCCGTCTACACGGCGCAACGGACGCCCATTCTGCGCGAAGCGGCCCAGGCGGGGGCACGCACCCTCAACGGCCTCGGCATGCTGGTGCACCAGGGCGCGGAGTCGTTCCGCCTCTGGACGGGGCTCGAGCCCGACCTGGCCGCGATGCACGCCGCCGTGCGGGGATAAAGAGTTTGACAGGATTACAGGATAAACAGGATATTTTCATGTCCCGTAGTCGTGTCGTTCAGCGTTTAACGTTGAGCGTTCAACGTTGAGCGTTCGATGGTTTCTTCTTCCGCGCCTTGAGCGCGAACGTGTCGCCGGTTTCGACGGCCAGCCGGTTGGCCTCGTCGGTGATGAGCTGGGCCTGCAGGCCGTCCTCGCCAGTCGCCGCCTCGGGGGGCAGGGGCCGGCCCTGCCGCACGGCCCCGGCAAAATCGTTGAGCATCCGGGTGATGACCGACGAGTGGCCATGCCGCTCGAAGGGGACGACCCGGCTCAGCGATTCGGAGACGAGCTGCAACTGGCCGCTACCATTGGGGGCCTGGTGCAGGACGATCACTCCGCGGTCTCCCAGGATGGCCAGGGCCTCGTAATTCGACCCCGGCAGGCGCTGGGGAATCGCGGCGGTGAAGGCGAAGCTGGCGTTGACGGTCACCAGCACGCCGGTATCCAGGCGCGCCTGGATGGCGATATGGGTGGGGTAGCGCACCGCTTCGCCGAACCAGCTACCCGTCGCGCGGATGTCGCGCCAGGAGCCGCCGCCGTTGAAATAGCGCGGCAGATCGAGCCGGTGAATGCCGCAGTCCAGGCAGCCGGAGCTGTCGCAGAAGCGGCGTCGCCGTTCGGCCAGCGGCCCCGTGGTCTTGTGCCCGTCCCAGAAGTGGTCGATATGGATCGCGCCGAGCCGGCCGAGGCGCCCCTCGGCGATCCAGGTGCGGATCTGGCGCACGCCCGGGGTGTAGCGCAGTTCGAAATCGACAACCAGGAGGCGCCGGGCGCGGGTGGCGGCGGCGATCATGCGGCGGCATGCGGCCACCGAGGCGGCCATCGGTTTTTCCGTGATCACATGCAAGCCGGCCCCCAGGGCCGCGAGGACGACGCCGGCATGGGTCTCGACCGGGGTGGCTACGTAGACGGCGTCCAGGCGCTCGTGGGCGATCATGCGGCGATAGTCGAGGTAGGTCGAGACGCGCGGGCCGGGCACCTTGACCAGATGATCGGGCGAGAGATCGGCCACGGCGGCTAAATCGATGCCGCGTGCTTCGCGGATGGCGGGAAAGACGGCCCCTTGGCCATGGCGTCCATAACCAATAAGGCCCAGGCGGATGCGTGGTTTGCTCATGGAAGTGCGGGGAAGGCGACGGTGTGGTGAACGGGGGAGGCTCTTGCAGAACCCAGGCGGACGACACGGAGGTCGTCCCTCCAGCCCTGATAGCCAGCGGTTTCCGTGGATCTGGAGGGTCGGGCTCTGTCCCGACCGGTTTCCGCAGGGGGTTCGGCAAGCGCCTCGGGGGAAGGAGATGGCATGCGACCTCAATCGGCGATGGTTACCGGCGTGCCTGCGGGCACGAGCATGAAGAGTTCCTCGACATCGCTGTTGGCCATCCGGACACACCCCGCGCTGGACTGTTTGCCCAGCGAGGTGTTGTCCCAGGTGCCGTGAATGCCGTACCCGCGGGCGGGAGGCGTCTCGCCCGTGGCGGCCAGCGACATCCAGCGCGTGCCGAGGATGTTTTCCGGATCGCCAAACGGCACCACGCCGCCGTCGGGGCGCCACCACGGCGGGTTCTCGATCTTGTCCTGCACACGGAACGTGCCGGTGGGCGTGCGGCCGTACATCCCCGTGCCGACGGTGTAGCGCTTGAAGAAGGCGCCGTCGAGGGTGAGCAGCAGGTCGTTGGCCGTTTTGCGGACGACGATCGCGAAGGCGGGGTTATCAAGAATCCGCAGCCGGTCGCCGATTTGGATCCGGTCGGGATTGGGGATGCGGTTGGCCCGGATGATCAGTTCGGCCGTGCAGCCGTGGCGCCGGGCCAGCACCTTGACCGAGTCGCCGGCGCGGATGGCATAGTCGATCTTTCCGGGCATGGCCCGCGGCGAGGTGACGAGGGCGAGGTTGACGGCGGCCAGGCGCGACTCGATGAAGGATCGCGCACTCCCGGCGTCGGGGCGCCCGACGAGGGCCAGGTAGTTGGTGCGGGCCTCGACCAGGCGGTCGGCCTGCTCGTCGGCCTGGGCGGCGGCCAGCAGGCGGGCGAGATCGGGGGGAATTTCCCCGGCCGTCGGCGGCTGCTGGATGGTGGCGCCGTCCGTCGGCGTGGGTGTGCCCACGGCCTCCCCGCCGGCGGCGGTCGCCACCGGAACCGGCGGCGCCGCCCGGTCCTCCAAACGCCGCAACCCCCAGATGCCCGCCAGCGTGCAGAGGATCACCACGCCCACGATCACGAGCCACGGGCGCCGCGACGAGCCGCGGAACCCCTCCAAGTCTTTCAGCATCATCCCAGGATCAGGCATGGGCGCTTCCCCTGTATCCGCAACCGGACCGCCGCCGGTGGACGGGCGATGCGGCGACGGATCGCATTCAGTCGATGGTGAGCAGGCCGGGGGGCGGTGCGATGTCGGCGCCCGCGCGCGCGGTGTAGCCCGTGACGGCGGCATTCGGCCCGAAGGTCTGCGCGGCCAGGATCCAGACCACCCCCAGCGTGACGACAAGCGCCGCGACCGCGGCCGCCACAAACGCCCAGTGGGCGGTGCCCGGCCCCGCTGCCGCGCCGGGCAACCGGCCGCCGGGCAGCGCGATCATCTGCATCTCCTCGCCGCCGTCGGCCGTCGCGTCGGCTTCGCCGCCTTCGGAGGCGCCGCCGACGTTGATCTTGATGCCCGCCGCGGCCGATGGACGCTTGATCTTGATCGTCTTGCGCCGCGTGGGGCTGTTGTCCTCGTCGGCGGCCGGCACGGTGGCCTCGTTCAACGCCTGCGTCGGGAGGCGGGCGGTGGCGGACTGCTGCGCCGCGGCCAGCGGCGG
>JAAYZJ010000124.1 GCA_012514915.1 Lentisphaerota bacterium
GGGACCCCCGTCTTTCCGCTGGCCGAGACGGCCGGCTTCCTGGCGCGCGTCGTCCTGGCCGCCGCGGCAGCGGCGGCGGTCGGCGGCGCCGTCTCGTCGCTCGCCGTGCGCGGGACGGCCGGCATGGAACTGGCGCCGCGCCTGACCGACCTGCTACGGCTGGGAGCCGGCGGCGGCGCGGCGAGCCTCGCGCTGCTGGCTGCCTACCGGTTGCTGCGCGTCGACGAACCGTTCGAACTGGTGCGGCTGGCGTGGCGCAAGCGCCATCGGCAGGGATAAGCGCCATGCCTCGCGTGCTCCAGGTGCTTGAAGCGACGATCGGCGGCACCCGGCGCCATCTGCGCGATCTGTGCCTCGGCCTGCGGGATCGTGGATGGGAGGTCGATGCCGCGGTGGCCCTGCGGCGCGATCGCGGGTTCGGCTCGGACCTCGAGCTTTTCCGGTCGCGCGGCATCGGTGTCTGGCCGGTGGCGATGGTGCGGCGGCCCGCCCCCGTCGGCGATGGGTTGGCCGTTCGCCGGCTGGCCGGGGTGGTGCGCCAGGTGCGCCCCGACGTGATCCATGCCCACAGCACCAAGGCCGGCCTGCTGGCACGCCTGGCGGTCGGCACGCGGGGCCCGCCCGTCGTCTACACCCCGCATTGCTTCGCCTTCGAGATGGAGGCACCGCGCCTGCGGCGCGCCCTGTACCGCGCGGTCGAACGGGCCTGCGTGCCGCGGACCGCCCGGCTCATCGCCGTCTCCCGCGCCGAGCAGCAGGCCGCCCTGGAACTGGGCTATGCGCCGGAACAGGTCCACCTGATTCCCAACGGCATTCCCTCGCGGCCCGAAAGTCCGGTCGAGACCCCGCGTCGCTATGCCGTCGCGTTCATTGGCCGGTTCTGCCGTCAAAAGGGAATCGACCTGGCCATCGCCGCGCTGCGCCGCCTCGCAGCTGGCCATCCCGGGCTGGAATTCGCCGTCATGGGAAGCGGTGACCGCGCGGCAACCGCCCGCCTGGACGATCTGCCTGCCGTGACAGTGCTGCCTTTCGGCGATGCCCCGGCCGTGCAGCGCCTGCTGGCGGAGAGCCGCGTGCTGACCCTCCCGTCGCGATGGGAAGGGCTGCCCTACCTGCTGCTCGAGGCGATGGAGGCCGGAACCGCCGTCGTCGCGGCCGGCGTCGGCGGCGTGACGGACGTCGTGACCGACGGCCGCGACGCGCTCGTCATCCCGGCCGACGATGTGGCGGCGCAGGTGCGCGCCCTGGCGCGCCTGCTGGACGACGACGCCCTGCGGCTGCGCCTAACCGCAGCAGCCCGGCGGCGGGTCGCCGCCTTTTCGCTGGAGACCATGATCGCCGCGACGGAGGGCGTCTATCGCGACGTCCTGCAACCGGCGTGAAAATATCCGCGGCGATCCGCGTACGCCGTGGTTGAACCCGCTCAGCCGAGCTTCTCGACCTCGCCCGGCTCCAGGCCCGTAGGGAGGGGCGCGGGACGCTCGCAGGTGGTCGTGAGCTTCACGGCCTCGCCGCGCTGCGACGACTTGTCGAAGGCCAGCATGATCTCAAGGACGTGGTTCGCAAGATCGCCGCTGCAGCGGTGGGCGCGCCCGGTTTGCATAGCGCAGGCCATGTCGGCGACGCCGATGCTGCGGCTGTTCTCCGTGTAGCCGTACGCCAGGGGGGCGTCGACCCACTTGCGGTCGTCGCGGCGCAGCAGCCGGACGGGGCCGCCGAACGTGTTGGGATCGGGGGCCAGCAGGGTGCCCTCCGAACCGTAGATCTCGATCGGCGGATGGTTGTGCGCGAAGGCCTCGAAGCTGGTGATCACCGTCGCGAGCACGCCGCACGCGAACTCGATCACCCCCGTGAGATGGGTCGTGACCTTGACCGGGTAGCGGTCGAAGGGCTTGTATTGCCGGCGGTAGGTCTCGCCGACCTCGGCCCCCAGCGTCCGGAACTCCGATCCCTTCTTGGTGAAGGCCGTCACGCGACGCGCCGGGCCGAAGAAATTGACCAGCGCCGTGGTGTAGTAGGGCCCCAGGTCGAGCATCGGCCCGGCGCCGTAGTCGTAGAAGAAGGGTGCCTGTCCCCACTTTTCAGGGCCGCGTCCGAGCACCATCGCCGTGGCGGCGATCGGCTGGCCGATCCAGCCGTCGTCCAGCAGCTTGCGGGCTGTCTGGAGCCCGCCGCCCAGGAAGGTGTCGGGGGCGCAGCCGACCCGCAATCCGGTCTTGCGCGCCAGTGCCATGACCTTGGCGGCGTCGCCGGCGTCGACCCCGAAAGGTTTCTCGGAGTAGGCGTGCTTGCCGGCGCGCAGGGTGTCGAGGGCGATCGCCGAGTGAACCTGCGGCGGGGTGAGGTTGAGGACGATCTCGATGTCGTCGCGCGCGAAGAGTTCGCCGTTGGACATGGCTTTGCAGCCGTAAAGCGCCTCCTTGGCCTGCGCGCGTTCGGGAATGATGTCGGAACAGGCCACCACCTCCAGCATGTTGAATTTCTTCGAGGCCTTGAAATAGGCGTCGCTGATCATGCCGCAGCCGACGATGCCGACTCGGGTCGTGCGGAATTTGGCGGGCTTGCGCCCGCCCCTGGCCCCAGCGCCGGTCCCGCGACCGGCGGCCAATGCTGACTTGCGCGCCATGCTACTTGTTTCCTTCCGTGAGCCCGCCGGCGGTCATGAACTGGTAGCTCCGCTCGATGGCGTCCCACATCTCAAATCCCTCGGCCACGTAGTCGAGCTCGACGATGATCGTCTTGACGCTGGCGGGGGCTTTCCCGACCAGCTCGGCGATCGGCAGGTCGCCCGTGCCCAGCGGCATCAGGTCAATCTTCATGTCGAGCAGCCCGTTCTTCATGCCGTCGACGGCGGCCTGCTGGCGGCAGACGCCGTCCTTCATGTGGATCAGAATGGTGTCGTCGGCGAAGCGGTCGAGCATTTCGACGGCATCCTCCGTCCCCTTGTTCGTCGACCAGAAGCAGTCGATCTCGTATTTGACCCCCGGGCAGAGGTCGCGGTAGATCTCGTACTTGAGCCGTCCGTCGAGCCGCTCGAACTCCCAGTAGTGGTTGTGCTGGAACAGGGTGATGCCCGCCGGCTTGAACGCCGCCAGCAGGTTGTTGGTGTTGTCGGCGGTGCGCTTGATGGCGTCGAGATCCTTGAAATCGTCGGGCCCGTAGCCGCAGACGCAGTTTCCGAGGCCGAGTTCGCCGAGCACCTCGATGGCCTGCGGCACCTCTGCGGGCTTCCGCGCCCAGGGCGTGTGCGACGAGTACATCTCGAGCCCGAGGTCGTCGATGAGTCTCTTGAACTCCCGCGGCGTCAGGTCGTGGAGCCCGGCGGGCTCGACGCCCTTGTAGCCGATCCGGGCCACGCGTTCGAGCACCGCGATGAAATCTTCCCGGGTCTTCGAAAATTCCCGCAACGAATACAACTGCACCGACAAGGGTCTGCTCATGTTTCCTGTGCCTTTACGTGGTTCATTTGGGTTGGACAAGGGGGATCAGCAACGGAGGCAAGGTTAGCACAAAGGAGGGGAAGGTGTTAAGCAAAGAGATGTCCGCTGCGCGGGACGGGGCCTCCCCGTTTCACTGACCGTTTCCGGCTCTCCCTCGTCCTCGATTCTCCTCCGTGACGCGTCGAGGACGAGGATCGTTCACTTCGCTCACTGCGGGCGTTCTCCGTCAGCAATTCTCAATTTGGCGGACTACGTCCATGAAACATGCCCTTACGGGCGCACTACAAACGCGTTTGCGGCGATATTGCGCGTTTGTAGTGGCGCCGTAAGGCGCTTCCCAGCCATATTGAGAATTGCTGGTTCTCCGTCCATAGCTCTTGCCTTTGACCACGCCGGCGGTCTACAATTCATGCACCAAGCGGATGGCATTCGATGTTTTCCGCGGAAGCGAGAACAGGCGCCGAAGAAGAGAGGACTAGACATGGCCGTAGGGTGGACACGCGACGATGCCGTTCTGGATCAGATCGATGCGACGGTTGACGCGGGCGTGCAACGGGCGAAGAGCCTGTTACCGTCGGGGGTCAGCCTGACCCATTGCGAGACCTGCCGGGTCGCGATTCCGGAAGCCCGCCGCCAGGCGATTCCCGGCGTGCGGTTCTGCCTGGGCTGCCAGGCGAAACTGGAGCAGGGCAAGTGACCCGTTGGCACATGGCGCTGGCCGCCCTGCTGCTGCTGCAGACCCGCGGCCGGGCTGCGGACGAGGAGGCTCCCGCAAACCGCCTGCCGGCTACCGCGTTCCGCATCCTGGAGGGGACGCACAACCGGGAATCGGCCTACGCCTCGCTCGCCGTGGCCCGGAGTGGCCGGGTGTACGTCGGGCCGGCGGTCTACGGCACCAACGCGTACCTGGTCGAGCTCGACCCCGCCAGCGGCGCCCAGCGCATCGTCGTCGATACGCGGAAGCTGTGCGGGCTGGAGGCGACCGGCTTTGCGGCCCAGTCGAAGATCCACACACGGATCTTTGAGGCCCCATCCGGCGTCCTCTACTTCGGCAGCAAGCAGGGGTACCCACGCAAGGGCGAGTCGCGCTACACCTACCGGGGCGGCTTCCTGATGAGCTACGATCCCGCCTCCGACCGGGCCGTCAACCTCGGACGCATCCCCTTTCGTGGTCATGGGGTCTACGATGTGGCCGTCGACGAGCGGCGCCAGTTGATGCACGTGACAACGTGCGCCGACGAGTTGGGCGACTATTTCTGGTTCACCTTTGATCTGGCGCGCAACCACTTCGAGGGGCTCGGTCCCCGGCTGTTGACCAATACGCATCCGCTGATGGCCCCGGACGGCAGCCGGGTGCATGTGTTGACCCGCGAGGGGCATCTGGCATGCTACCGGCCCGACACGGACGAACTGACGGTGCGCCCGATGCTTCTCGGCACCAACTCGGTCTTCGCCCCGACCAATGGCATTGTGCAGTGCGCGCTTGCGCCCGATGGCGCAACGGCCTATCTCCTGCCCAACAACCGGCCCGAGATCATTGCAGTCAACCTGGATGCCGACGGCGAGGGCTATCCGGCGCGTCGGGTCGCCCGTTACGCGTCTGTCGACGCCTGTACAACGATGGATCCCAGTTTTGGCCCGGATGGCCGGCTGTACGCCGTCAGCAACTGGCGCGAGCCGGGCGACAAGCGCCGCGCGTTTCTGCATGTGGTCACCTACGACCCCTCCACGGAGACAACGGTTGACCATGGTGCGATCACGATCACGAATGCTGCTGCGCTCCGGTCGGCGCTCCGTTCCGAGACGCCGTTCGGCAAGGCGCCGTTCACGGGGGTGCGCGAACTCGCTGATGGTACCCTGGCACCGCGTTCGGCGCAGGGAATTGCGATCTCGGCCGACGGGACGATCTACGTCATGACGCTGAGCCCGTTGTGCGTGCTGCGGATCAGCCCCTTGCACGACATGCCCTGACGGGGCATCGATCACGCTTCAGAAAAGTGGCGGAGGGGGAGGGATTCGAACCCCCGGTACCCTTACGGGCACGCATGATTTCGAGTCATGTGCATTCAACCAGGCTCTGCCACCCCTCCGGCGCAGGTGCGGCTTGTGGGCGCGTATCTTAC
>JAAYZJ010000125.1 GCA_012514915.1 Lentisphaerota bacterium
CGCGAACGACGCGCGCCCTCTGTTTCAGCCCGGTTTTCCCGCGCGATCCGCCGTCCAGGCATGCGGCGCGCCCCATTTATCCGTCCCCCTGGGTCCAGACCCCCTCGCGCCACCCTCGCGCTCCCCTCGCTCCCGCGCACAGCGCAACCGGCTCCGCATCAAAATCTTCAAAAATCTTCCCCGCCTCAACCCCTGTCGCTAGCCGATTACGACGGTTTGACGGGTTTGACGTGCGCCAGTTTGACGTGCGCCGCGCGACGGTGTTATGATTCAAACATGAAAGTAGCAATTTTCTTTGCCTATCTGGATCCCGGAACCGGCAGCATCATCATCCAGGCGGTGGTGGGCGGTGTGCTCGGCGGCATGCTGGTCATCAAGCTCTTCTGGAAGAAGATTGTCTCCTTTTTCAAAGGTGGCAACGCCAAGTCCGAGGCCCCCTCCGACCAGACGCGCCCGCCGGCGCAATAATCGACCCCCGAACAGGAGCTTGCCATGCCAGGCGAACGTATCCGTGGCTCGTTCCGCGATCCGGATGGGTCCATGTTCACGCGGGAGGGCGTCCTCTACCGCCAGATCAACCGCTGCTTCCAGGGGCCATTCGACGCGCTCGTCACCTCGGGCCTTTTCGAGCGGCTCTGGTCGAAAAATCTGCTGATCCGACATGAAGCCGTCGACATCGAACGGGCGGCCGACCGGGAAAGCGCCGTGCATGTGATCAGACCCGAGCGCATCCCGTTCATTTCCTATCCATACGAATGGTCGTTCAGCATGTACCGCGACGCCGCGCTCGCCACGCTGGACATCCAGCGCGAGGCCCTGGCCCTTGGTTACACGCTGAAGGACGCCTCGGCCTACAATATCCAGTTCGTCGACGGGCGCCCGGTCTTCATCGACACCCTGAGCTTCGAACCCTACGCACCGGGGCGGCCCTGGGTCGCCTACCGCCAGTTCTGCCAGCACTTCCTCGCTCCGCTGGCCCTCATGGCCCGTGTGGACATCCGCCTGGGCACCCTCATGCGGGACTGCATCGACGGCATCCCCCTGGATCTGGCCAGCCGCCTGCTGGGGGCGCGCGCCCGCTTCAATCCGGGCCTGTTCATGCATGTGCACCTGCATGGCCGGAGCCAGATCCGGCATGCCGACGCTTCGGCGGAACGGAAAGCCGCCGCGAGCCGCGTGAGCCCGTTGCAGTTGCAGGCGATCCTCGACAGCCTGCGAAACACCATCGGCAAACTCCGCTGGAAACCGACCGGCACGGAATGGGGCGACTACTACACCTTCACGAACTACAGCGACGCCGCCTTCGCAGCCAAACGCTCCGTTGTCGAGGCCATGATCCGGACCGTCGCCCCGGCCAGCGCCTGGGATCTCGGCGCCAACAACGGCGCGTTCACGCGGCTGGCCGCGCGCCAGGGCATCCCCTCGGTCGCCTTCGACATCGATCCGGCCGCGGTCGAGAAGAACTACCTCATGATCCGCAATGACCGGGAACAGCATCTCCTGCCGCTGATCATGGACCTGACCAATCCCAGTCCCGCGCTCGGCTGGGCCAACGCGGAGCGGGACAGCCTCGTCCAGCGGGGCCCGGTCGACCTCGTCCTCGCGCTGGCGCTGATTCATCACCTGGCCATCAGCAACAACGTGCCGCTCGGCCACATCGCCGAGTTTCTGGCCGCGCTAGGCCGGCATCTGGTCATCGAGTTTGTCCCCAAGGAGGATTCACAGGTTCAAAAACTCCTGGCGACGCGCGCCGACGTCTTTCCCGCCTACAACGAGCAAGGTTTCGAGGCCGCCTTCAGCCGTCGGTTCGAGATTGTCGAGAAACAGACCGTTGACGGTACCTGCCGAACCCTCTACCGCATGCGGCGGCGAGGATAAGGGCGCCGGCTAGTAGTTCTGCTATCGTCTCGCCCATGCAGGGCGACCTGCACTGGCGATTCCACA
>JAAYZJ010000126.1 GCA_012514915.1 Lentisphaerota bacterium
ACTCGGCCGGCACCGTGCTGGGGCTGCCGCTTGGATTCAGCGGCGGGACCGCCCCTGCCGCCAAACCCCGCTCCGTCCCTGGAGGGAACCAACCATGAAGACATTGTCCGGGATTTTGAGTTTCATCGTGGTGCTCGCCTTCATCGGCGGCGCCATCCTCTGGGGCCCCTGCCGTATCTCGGTCCGGCCGGGAGCCATGGCCATCGTCACCGCCAAGGTCGGCAAACCCCTGCCGCCCGGCGAGATCCTCGCGGGACCGGGGGAAAAGGGCGTCCGGCGCGATCCGCTCCCCGAAGGACGCCATTTTCTCAACCCGATCAACTACTCGTGGAAGATCGTGCCCGTGTTGACGGTGCCGGTCGGCAACGTCGCCCTGGTGACCTCCAAGACGGGGCGCGAGCTGCCGCCGGGCGAAATCCTGGCCGCCGACAATCGCGGCAAGGGCGTCTGGCGCGACGTTCTCGGCCCCGGTTCCTACCGCCTCAATCCGGAGGGCTACAATGTCCAGCTTCTCGACGCCGTTCATATTCCGATCGGGTATGTCGGCGTCGTGACCGCCCAGACCGGCAAGCCCGTCAAGCCGGGCGAGTTCGCCGGGCCGGGGGAGCAAGGTGTCATGAAGGATGTCCTGCAGCCGGGTCTCTACTACATCAATCCGCGCGCCCATCAGGTGGATGTGCTGGAAATCGGCATGAACCAGGTGTCGATCATCGGCCGCTCGGGGAGCGTTGTGCTGACCAAGGGCGACATCACTTCGGCCAGCGGCGCGCTCGATTCGCTCAAGGACAACACCATTCAGCAGCAGAAGGTCAAGCGCGACGAGTACCTGGCCCTCAATGCCGACCGCGGCTTCCTCTCGCAGTCGGCCCTGAGCAGCCAGGCGGTGCAGGCCGAAGCGGCCGCCGACACCACGGGAGCCGGCAGTTGGAGCCTCTCCAAGCGGCGCACACCCGGCGCGCGCCCGGCGCAGAGGGCCGGCGAGTCGGCGCGGGCGGCCAGCCAGACGCCGCAGTCGGTTGCCTTCGGCATCAACCGCTTCGTCGAGTTTCCTTCGCGCGACGGCTTCCAGATCCTCCTCGACATGACGCTGGAGTTCGAGCTCCTGCCCGACAATATCTCGCGTATCTACATGCTCTACGGCGACCTGCCCGCCGTCGTCGAAAAAATCATCCTGCCCCAGGTGCTCTCCGTCTCGCGCCTGCGCGGGTCGAGCTACAAGGCGCGCGACTTCATCGACGGAGACGGACGCCAGGCCTTCCAGAGCGAGCTGACCACCGAGCTGACCCGCGTGCTCAAGGAGAAACACATCGTCATCCACAACGCGATCATCCGGCACGTCGAGATCCCCGGCGAGATCCTGCAGCCGATCCAGACCGCGTCGGTGGCGAAGGAGCAGGACCTGACCAACAAGGAGCGCCAGAACACGGCGCGCATGCAGGCGCAGCTCAATACCGAGACCGCCATGGTGCAGCAGCTCAAGCAGCAGGTCGAGCAGGAGTCGGCCAAGCTCGTCGCCACGATCGGCGCCGAGACCAAGAACAAGGTGGCCGGCATCCAGGCCGACGCCGCGCTCGAAGTCGCCTCGATCAATCTCGCGCGCTCGGCGGTCCAGGCCGAGATCACCCAGGTCGCGGGCGAGGCCGAGGTCCAGGCCGAATTCGTCGTCTCCCGTGAGCGCGCCAGCGGGGAGCAGCTCCGCAGCGCCGTCTTCCGTGATCCCGCCACGCTGGCCGACCTGACCTTCGTCGACACGCTGAACCCCGACGTCGGCATCCGCATCATGCATGCGGGCGAGGGAACCCTGTGGACCGATCTGAAGAACCTGGCGCCAACCGTTCCGGTCAAGTGATGGCCCGCGGATCACGAGACCCGCACCGCGATTTGCCCGGCGACGAGGAACTGGATCTCTTTGGCGCGGCCGATCCCGCGCAGCGGGCCGGGTTCTTGCGGCGGGCGATCGCGCGGCACGACCGCCTCTACTTCGTCGAGGCGCGTCCCGAAATCGGCGATGCCGACTACGACGCGCTGTACCGCGAACTCGAGGCGTTGGAGCGGGAGCATCCCGAGCTGGCGCGGGACGACTCGCCGACGCGGCGTGTCGGAGGGGCGCCGCTCCCAGGCTTCGCCGCCGTGCGGCACGACCCGCCGATGATGAGCCTCGACAAGGTTCATTCGCGCTCCGAGCTGGCCGATTTCGAGAACTTTCTGCGGCGGCAGGTATCCGAGATCGACTGCACCTTCGTGGTCGAGCCCAAGGTCGACGGGGTTGCGCTCAGCCTGCGCTACGAGCATGGCCTGCTGGTTCGCGCCGCGACGCGTGGCGACGGCGAGGTCGGCGACGACATCACCGCCAATGTCCGGACGA
>JAAYZJ010000127.1 GCA_012514915.1 Lentisphaerota bacterium
AGTCCACTGCGTCTGCCATTTCGCCACCCTGGCGGATACGTGCTTGATTTATAGCAACTGCCCCGGCGTGGTGCAATGCCAAACTGGCTGGTTTGTCTTGTGCCCGGCTTTGCCGTATACTAAAGGTTTGCTCCATCCCCAATCTGGAATCGATTGTCATGCCTCGGATCCTTTTCATCGCCTCGCAACCTTTTTTTGAATGGCGCGGATCGCCCATCCGCCTGGGCTTCGACCTGCTGGCCCTGTCGCAACTGGGCTATACGGTCGACTTTCTCACCCTCCCTCTGGGGGCGCCGCGCGAGATCCCCAACGTCACGATCATCCGGGCGCCGAACCTCCTGCTGGCGCGGCGCATTTCGATCGGGCCGTCGCTGACGAAGCTCGCCTTCGACTTCATTCTTTTCTGGATGGGGCTGTGGCGGGTGGTCCGCCACCGGTATGCCGTCGTGCATGGCGTGGAGGACTGCGGGCTGATCGCCTGGTGTCTCGCCCGCGTCGGCGGGGCGCGATTCATCTTCGAGCGCCACTCCGATCCCGCGAGTCACCGCCGGGGCTGGTGCCGCAACCTGGTGATGCGCGCCTACGCGGGCGTCGAGCGATTCGTCATGCGCCGCGCCGACGCCATCATCGGCACGGGGCCGGGACTGGTGGCCCATGCGCAGGAGGTGGGGCGCGCCAGCCGGGCGTGCCTGATTCCGGACATCCCCTCGTCGCTGGCCGAGGCCTCCGAGCCGGGGAAGGCGACCGCGCGCGCGCGCTGCCAGCGCCGGCCCGACGATCTGCTGATCGCCTATGTAGGCTCCTTCGCAATCTACCAGGGAATCGACCTGCTCTTCGCGGCCATTCCCATCGTCGCGCGGGCCGAGCCGCGCGCCCGGTTCGTGATCATCGGCGGAAGCCCGGCGCAGATCGCGGCGCGCAAGGCCGCCCTGCAGGAGGCCGGCGCCGCACAGGCCGTCGTGTTTCTCGGGCACATCGACCCCGACGCGCTGCCCGACACCCTGGCAGCCTGCGACGTGCTCCTCTCGCCCCGCCTCAGCGGGATGAACACCCCCCTGAAACTGCTCGACTACCTCAAGGCGGGCGCGGCGATCGTCGCCACCGACTGTCCGGCCAACCGGTTGATCCTCGACGAAAGCACGGCGCAACTGACCGCGCCGACCCCCGAGGCTTTCGCGGAGGGCATCGTCACCCTCTGCCGGGACCGGAATCGCCGCGAGCGGCTGTGCCGCCGGGGCGTCGAACTGCTGCGGAGCCGCCACACCTTCGGCGCCTTCCGCGACGCTCTGCGCCAGTGCTACATCTATGTTTTGGACTCCCGCCCGGTTATTTGATACGCTTTTTCCACCTTTTCAGCGTGCATCATGGCCAGTTCCGACACCTCTTCCGGTATCGCCATCACGGGGATGGCCTGCCGCTTCGCCGGCAGCGACGGGCTGCGGGAGTTCTGGCTGCGCATCCTCGACGGCGACCCCGCCTTCAGCGACGCTCCCGACGGCGAGGCCCTCCGCTTCCGGAGCGCCGCCACGGGGATCTTCAACCGGGTCTCCACCCTGCGCGGCGGCTATCTGCGCGAGCTGTGGCAGGTGAACGCCGCGGCGCTCGGCACCCAGGCGGGGGCGCTGGCGGGCATGAATCCCGAACAGGCCCTGGCGCTCGATCTGGCCAACCAGGCGATCCGCGACGCCGGATACGCGGAAAAGCGGAGTCTGCCGCGCGAGCGGACGGCCGTGATCCTGGGCTACGCCCCCTATCTGGATCCGGGGACGGTGAACTGGATCCAGCAGGGGCTGGTCGTCGACCAGACGCTCGAGCTTGCGCGCCGCTGCTTCCCGCATGGCGGCACGCAGGAGTTCGAGACCCTGCGCGCCAACCTGATGCGCGCGCTGCCGCCCTTCGATTCCCGCAGCCTGACCGGGCTTTTCCACCAGATGGCCGTTTCGCGCATCGCGCAGCGCTTCGACCTGCAGGGGGCCGCGTACACCATCGACGCCGAAAGCATTTCGACGCACGCCGCCGTGCGCGCGGCGATGGACGAGCTCGCGTCGGGCCGCGCCGACCTGGCCATCGCGGGCGGCATCGAAGGCGTGCTCTCTCCCCAGCTGATGATGCCCTTCGACAGCCTGGGGCACCTCTCCCGGCAGGAGGTCATCCATCCGTTCGGCCGCGAGGCCGACGGCACCCTGCTCGGCGAGGGGGGCGGGCTCCTGGTCCTCAAGCGTGCCGACGATGCCCGGCGCGACGGCGACCGCATCTACGCCCTGCTGCGGGGGGTCGCGCTCTCGACCTGCAGTCATGACAAGGACCACGAAACGGGGTTGGCGCAGGCCGTCGAACGCTGCCATCAGCAGACCGGCATAGCCGCCGGCAGCCTCGCACTGATCGAGGCGCACGGGTCGGGCGTCCCCTCGCAGGACCGCTCCGAAATCCGCGCGTTGAGCGCCGTCCTCGGCGGGCGGGACCGCCCCGGCGCGTCGGTCGCCATCGGTTCGGTCAAGGCGCTGATCGGGCATTGCGGCTTCGCCGCCGGCGCCGCCGGCCTCATCAAGGCGGCGCTCGGCCTCTACCACCGCATCATTCCGCCGGCCCAGGAGGCGATGCACCCCCACCCCCAGCTCAAGCTCGGCGAAACCCCCTTCTACCTCAACCTCCAGCCGCGGCCCTGGGTCCACAACGATGCCGGGCAGCCCAGGCGCGCGGGCGTCAGCGCGCTGGCCATCGGCGGCCTTTCGGCCTTCGCCCTGCTCGAGCAGAACCCGGGAGACCGATGAAGGCGCGCCTGCACATCCACAACGAGATGGAGAGCGAGCTCGTCCTGATCGGCGGCGGCGACCGGACCGAGCTGCTGGCGGCGGTCCGGCAGCTCGCCGACTATATCCGGAGCGCGCCGTTTCCCGTGCTGCGCGACATCGCCCTGACGACCGGCACGGCGGCGCGTGAGGCGTTCTGCCGCGCGGCAGTCGTGGCCACCAGCACGGCCGACCTGGCCGGCAAGCTCGTCATCCTCGAACGGCGCCTGGCCGAGGGCAAGGAGCGGGCGCTGCCCGGCAAGGGTGTCTTCCTGAGCACCGACCTGTGTCCGGCGCCGGGCCGGACGGTGTTCGTCTTTCCCGGCGAGGGATCGCAGTATCCCG
>JAAYZJ010000128.1 GCA_012514915.1 Lentisphaerota bacterium
GCTCTTTCCCAATCAAGCCCCGGTTGCGGCGCTTGAACAGGAGTGATACGTTCATGCGGATTCTTTCAGGCATTCAACCTTCCGGCAAACTGCATCTCGGCAACTATTTCGGCATGATGAAGCCGGCCATCGAGCTTCAGGCGCGCGGCCAGGCCTACCTCTTCATCGCCAACTACCATGCCCTGACCTCGGTCGCCGATCCCGCGCGGCTGCGCGCGGACACTTGGGATGTCGCCCTGGACTTCCTCGCCTGCGGGCTGGATCCGGAGAAGACCATCTTCTTCCGCCAAAGCGACGTCCCCGAAGTCACCGAGCTCACCTGGCTGCTCTCCATCGTGACGCCGATGGGACTGCTGGAGCGGTGCCACTCGTACAAGGACAAGCTGGCCAAGGGGATCCCCGCCAGCGCCGCGCTTTTCAACTATCCGGTGCTGATGGCGGCCGACATCCTCGCCTACCAGTCGCACATCGTCCCCGTCGGCCGCGACCAGAAGCAGCATGTCGAGGTGACGCGCGACATCGCGGTGAAGTTCAACAACACGTTCGGCGAGATCTTCACGATTCCCGAGCCCTCGATCGCCGAGACGGTCGCCGTCGTGCCGGGGCTTGACGGCCAGAAGATGTCGAAGAGCTACGGCAACACGATCGAGCTCTTCGGCGATCCGAAGGAGGCGCGGCAGCGCATCATGCGTATCGTGACCGACAGCACCCCGCTCGAGGCGCCCAAGAATCCCGACGCCTGCAACATCTTCGCCCTCTATAAGCTCTTGGCAACGGAGGACGAGGCCGCCGACCTGGCGGCCCGGTACCGGGCCGGCAACTTCGGCTATGGCACGGCCAAGAAGGCGCTGGCCGACAAGCTGGAGTCGACGTTCGCCCCGCTGCGGGCCCGGCGCCAGGAACTGGCCCGCGACCCCGACCGCGTCGAGGCGATCCTGCAGCACGGCGCGGAGCGCGCGCGGGCCGAGGCACGGCGAACCCTCGATGCAGCGCGCCGCGCCGTGGGGATCGCATGAGCGGCGAGCTCGGCCATGACGACTACAAGGTGGCCCTCGACGTGTTCGAGGGGCCGCTCGACCTCTTGCTCTATCTGATCCGCCGCGACGAGATCGACATCTACGACATCCGCATCGAGCGCATCACCAGCCAGTACCTGGCCTACCTGGACATGATGAAGATGCTCGACCTCAACATCGCGGGCGAGTTTCTCGTCATGGCCGCGACGCTCATGGTGATCAAGAGCCGGATGCTGCTGCCGGTCGAGTCGCGCGCCGACGGCCAGGAGACCGATGCGGAAGAGGTCGATCCGCGCCTCGACCTGGTGCGGCAACTGGTCGAGTATAAGAAATTCAAGGATGCCGCCGGGCGGCTGCTGGAACGCGAGACCGTGCAGTCGGAACGGTTTCTCTACGGCGGCGAGGTCGTTCACGCCGACGCCGAGGAGCGCGAGGCGCGCTCCCTGGGCGACATCGGCCTGTTCGACCTGCTGGCCGCCTTCCAGGAGGTGCTGGAACGGACACCGCTCGAACCGCTGGGCCATCTCGAACCGATCCGCTGGAGTGTCCCCGACAAGATGGAGGACATCCTGGCAACCGTCCGCCGTCAGGAATCGCTCGCCTTTTCACAGCTCTTTCATGCACAATCACACCGCGGCGAGGTGATCGTGACGTTCCTGGCGCTGCTGGAGCTGCTGCGCCTGCGCCAGGTCGCCATGCGGCAACTGGCCCCCTTTACCGAAATCGTCATCACGGTCCTACCCGATGACCTGCCGGCCGGAGCGCTGGCGCCGCCGGTGATCGGAGGTGGAGAACATGTCGAACCCTGAAGTCAATCCCCTACTCAATCCCGCCAGTCTGCGCCAGGTGATCGGCGCCCTCGTCTTCAGCGCGGAAGCTCCACTGCCCGTCGAGAGTATCCGCAAGTGCCTGCGGGAAATGCCGACCGCCAGCGACGGCACCCCGGCCCCCTTTGCCGATGTGCTGCCGCGCGACGTCCGCGATGCCCTGGAAGACATCGCCAAGGATCTCGATCGCCTCGATGTCGGCATCGAACTGCGCGAGGTGGCCGGCGGCTTCCGCTTCCAGACGCAGCCGGGATGCGGACGCTGGGTGCGGAGCCTGCTCAAGCGCGACCGTCCCAACCGTCTCTCCCGCTCGGCGCTCGAAACGCTGGCGATCATCGCCTACCGCCAGCCGATCGCCAAATCGGAGATCGAGGGGATCCGCGGTGTGACGGTCGACCACATCGTCAAACCGCTGATGGAGATGCACCTGATCCGCATCGTCGGACGCAGCGACCTACCCGGCCGTCCTTTCCTGTACGGCACCACGCCGAGTTTCCTCGAACATTTCGGTCTCAAGAGCCTCGATGAACTCATCGAGCTCGACCCCACCCTTCAGCGCACGAAATCGTCCACCCTGCCGCGTAAGGCGCGTTCCGCCAAGGCCGTGGATGAAGCGGACGCGGATACCCCCCCGGCCCCACCGCCCCCCGCGCAGGCGTCCGGGGCAGTGGATGCGCCGCCCCCCTCCCCCGGCGCCGAGGATACGGCGCATCCGATGCC
>JAAYZJ010000129.1 GCA_012514915.1 Lentisphaerota bacterium
GAAACGCCGCCCGGCCCGTCTCGCGGCGCAGCGCGGCCAGATGGCCGGCCGCCGCGGCGGCCGCCGGCGCGGTATAGCGGGCGATGTAGTCGACCGACGTGTCGCAGAAGCGGCACCGCCGCCAGTAACAGCCGTGCGTCAACTGCACCTTGAGCCAGCGGCCATCGCTCCAGAGGCGGTGCAAGGGGTTGATCGACTCCACCAGCGGGAGATAGGCCGCCAGATCGAGCGCCTTGAAATCGGGATGCAAGGCGGCGGCCGCGTCCCTGGGCGAGGGCCGCGCGGCACCGGCCTGGTACACCACCTGCCCAGCCTCGCGCCGGTAGGTGCGCAGCAAACGGAGCGGCGCGCCGCGGCAGACGTGGCGCGCGATGCGCGCCAGCGGTTCGCCGCCGTCGTCGAGGCAGACGAAGTCGACCCAGTCGAAGATCGCGGGATCGGCCAGCTCGCGGAGTTCGGTATTGACGTAGCCACCGCCCAGGACGATCGGGAGCCCCGGCGCGCGCCGGCGCAACCGCCGGGCGATCAGCAGAGCGCCCGGCAGACAGCCGGGGAACGGCACGGTCATGGCGGCCAGCGCAGGCGCGTGCCGGTCGAGACAGGCATCGACCAGCGCATCGAGTTCGCGGGTCACCAGGGTGGGCGGCTCATCCAACGCGCGGGCCAGAGGAGCGAGCATCGGCAGGGAGACCGCCAGGTGCTCGGCGTAGCGCGAAAAGGCGAAGCGCTCGTCGAGACCGTCATGGATCATGTCGGCCAGATCGTCGAGCATCAGGCTGGCCAGCCACTTGGCACGGTCGTGGACCACCAGCGGACCGGCGGCGCTCTCGTCGAGCCCCTGTTCATCGAGCGGCACGAACCGGGGCCCCTCGGGCAGGAAGGTCCGGGTGACGATCCGGTAGGCGAGTTCCGGCTGGTCGCCCAGCAGAAAACCCACGACGGCATCGATGAGGCCGATGATCGCCTCCCCCCGTTTGAGAAAGTGGCGCACGGCGGGCGTCCGACGCGCCGGGCCCCGGGCGAGGTGCGACAGCGCGCGCCGCAGGAAGGTTGACGAGAACAGCCGCCGGATCAGGGCCAGGCTGAGATCCTCCTGCACGGCGGGCAGGCCGCGCGCCTTCAAGGCGGCGGCCAGCACCGGCATCGCCGGATAGGGTGCGTGGGGCTGGATCAGCGGCGGCGTGACCAGCAGAATCGGTGCGGAACCGGCCGGAGCCGGTCGCCTAGAAGAGTTCGACGCGCAGCGCGGCATGGTTGTTGATGTCGTCCTCGAGCATCCGGCCCAGTCGCTGGTAGACGGGCCCGGGTTGGCCGGAGCCGATCTCACGGCCTTCGTACTGGCGAACCGCGACGAGGTTCAGCGTGGTTCCCACGATCAGCATTTCACTGGCGTTGACGATATCCGCCTCGTCGATGTCGCGGTGGGCGACGGCCTTGAGCGTGCCGTCGTCGACCAGACTGCGGGCCAGTTCGATCAGGCGCAGCATGGTCGTCCCCGCGAGGATGTTCTCCAGCCGCGGGAAGAGAAGCTCGCCCGCCCGGGTCACGATGCCCGCGTTTTCCGTCGGCCCCTCGGTCAGATGCCCGGCAGGATCGAAGCCGACGACGAAGTTGACGCCCCAGTCGACCGACTCGCGCTTCATGAGGACATTGTGGAGATAGTTGCAGTTCTTGATGCCCGCCAGGTCAGACGGCTTGCAGGGGATCTTGCTGCGCCGCACCACCGCCCCTGCCGGGTGGAGCTCCATGAAGGGTTTGCCGAGGGCATAGACGACGATGTAGAGCGCCGGCCGCGGGGAATCGTAGGGCGAGACGCCGAAGCTGCCAGGTCCGCGCGCCAGGATGACGCGCACGGAGCAGTCGCGGTGACCCGCCACGCGGATGGTCTCATGGGTCAGGCTGAGGATCTCGTCGCGCCCGCCGGGCCACTGGATCCCGATGGCGGCGGCCGAGCGCATCAGCCGGTCGAGGTGCGCCTCGAAATTGTAGAGGCCGCCCGCGACACACTTGCCGGTGTCGAAGACCCCGTCGCCGCGGTGGACGAGGTGGTCGTCGATGGGCAGCAGCATCAGGGCGGGATCGGTGACGACACCTCCGAGTAGGCTGGAATACATGGCGTAATAGCCGTCGAACCAGGGCTGGCGGTGGGCATCGAGGATGTCGAGAAAATGGGTGCGGTCGATGTGCTTCATTGTGATTCTTTGTGGCGCCAGGCGTCAACGCCCGGCATGAACAGCAGTATGGGCTTTGGCGGCGTGTGTCGGCAAGCGAAATGCAAGCATTGACATCGTTTCGGCCACCCGCTACCATCAATCCCAAGTGCGGCTGGCGGCCGGCCATGCGAGGCGCAGTGCGCCTTTCACGCGGCGTCGGCGGGGCATCCAACGAAAGGCAACGATCAGCATGAGCATCATGAATGAGTTCCAGGAGTTCGCCTCAAGGCCGGTAAGCGGCTATCAAGGCCCTGCAGACCCGCGGCCGCCGAGAAGCGGACAGGGGGAACAGGCAGCCC
>JAAYZJ010000130.1 GCA_012514915.1 Lentisphaerota bacterium
GTTCCCTCCTGCGGGCGCGAGTAGAGCTTGAGAATCTGGAAGACGAGCAGGTAGACGGGGAGGACGGCGGCGGCGGCCAGCGCATAGCGCCGGTAGAGGTCGGGGTCGCGCACGACGGGAGGGATCCAGCGACCCGCCAGCGGAATCCAGCCGCTGTCGAACCGAATCCAGACCGCCAGCATCTGGGCCAGCCAGATCGCGCAGAGATCGACCGCTGCGGCCAGCAGGGCCGAGAGGGCATCGTTGGAATCGCGGTTCTTCATCGGTGCAGCGAGTATGGCACGGGCACGGAACGCGGTCAAGAGGCGAGGGATATGGACTGTAATCGGCTGGCGATGGGGGTGCGAAGGGTGAGCATGAATCCGTGGGCAAGGTAGCTTCGTTCGTGAGTTCAGATCAACAGGATGCGCAGGTGGGGCTGTGCCGGTTGATCCGCTGGCGGCCTGAAGCACACGCTGCGCTTGTCCGCACGCATCAAGGAAAAACGAGCGTCCGCATCGATATCGGTTCTGGGCGCAAACGCCTGTAAGAGGCCCCCCTTCAGGGGGCGGGAATAGGGGATGCGCCCGTTCTGGCGGCCGGCGCCGCGAGCATCACCGAATGCTCAGCAGCGTTCCGGCGGGCGGAGGAAGGTAGGTGATCTCGCCGGCGGTGTAGAGGTCGTTCGTGATCCACGTGCCGGTCCAGGACGGCAGGTTCACCTGGTCGAAGGCGGGCTCGATCGCCACGGCGTCGATGAGTTGGAAGGTGGTGACTTTCGCGGGGACGAAGTCGTGGATGGCCGTCACGTTCAGGATGCCGCCGGCATAGTAGAACCCGTTGCCGCGGGCGTTCGCCGTGAGGCGGATGCGGTCATGCTCCGCGGCCGTCGGTCCCGCCAGTTCCATCTCGAGCACACTGGTGGGGGCGGCATTGGTGATGTGCCCCGTGAACGTGAGTTCGCCGATGCCGTTGGTCAGCCCCGGCCGCATCGTGCCGCCGTCCATGATGAGCCGCGACAGCACGACGTTGCCCGTGCCTTGCAGCAGGGCCCCCGGGCCGGTCAGCTTGCGCCAGCCACGGGTAGGCTCGGTGTAGGCGTCGCGCCATTCCGCATCGATCAGGGTAATCGGCCCGGCGATGGTCTGAACGTTTTCTAGCTTATGCCAGTAGCCGTCTTTCCACGTCGCGCCACCCGTGATCAGGATGGAGGCGGCGGGCGACATGCCGCCACTGTTGTTCGTAAAGAGCGCCTCGGTGTTGTCTCCATGGACGTGGATCAGGCAGCCATCGCCAATTATCAGCGAAGCACTCGCCTGGAAATGACCGCCATTGGTCACGATAATCGTCGCATGCTTGATGGGCCTCGAATAGCCAATGCCCTTATACAGGGCACCCGGTCCGTCGACGATGATCCGGGTCGTGGGATCCATGGCGATGTAATAGGGGATCTCGAGGAAGGAGGCGTTACTGCGCACAAACAGCGTTGTGCCGCTGCCCCGTATGGAATAGGTCTGGGCGCCACGCACGTAAATTGGATTCAACCGCCTGATCGTGCCGTTCGTGAGGGTCAACAGGGCTGCTTGCGTCGTCGTGCCCAGCGTGTTGGTGCTCGTGAGATGCAGCGAATAGGTGTGGCCTTGCAGGTCGAAGGTGACGGTGCCGGCCCTGACGATATGGGTGTGGTTGGTGACGTTCCCGTGCCACGTCACGGTGTAGGGGGCCTCGGTCCGCTCGAAGACGGCGGTGTCGTTGGTGAAGGGAACGACGTTGGGGAGCCAGTTGGCCGGGTCCTGGAAGGCGCCGCCCGCAGTGTTGGTCCAGACGATGTCGGCCGCTTGCGCGCCCAGCGTGGCGGCAAGCGTCAAGACGAACGATGCAAACGCTTTGATGATGATTTTCATGTTATTACCCAGTAGTAATTTACGAGGCTCCAGTGCGAATAGCAAGCGCCTTGTGCGGCGCTTGTTGTTTTGCTACAACACACTTATGCGCGGAGCCGCCGCCGCGGTGATGCAAGCGGCGCCTGGCTTGGAAGGCGTGATTGCAGGACCGGGGTGATGGCGGGGACGATCGTGGGAGCATGCACATGCAGACATGTTGGCGCGTGATGTTGGTGTTCGCCGTGCTGGCGGCGGCGCCGGTTGGCCGGGCAACCGATTTCGTCTGGAACCATCCCGCCGGGGGCGCTTTTCTGGCGGCGGGCAACTGGACGCCCGCCGGCGGCCCGCCCGGCGGCACGGACCGGGCGATCCTGGACGGCGCACCCGCCGGTGCCGTCACGCTCGGGGCCGACACCGCCGTCCACAGCCTCGCCGTGGCGGCCGAGGGAGGCCCGGTGACGCTGGACCTCGGCGGCAAGCGGCTGGAACTGCTGAACTTCAGCCGCACCACCCCCTATACCGAATGGGCCTGGGTCTGCCGGGCCGGCGCCTCCCTGGTCGTCACCAGCAGTGTCGCCGGCGGGTCGATCGCCGGGCTGGACGAACGCCTCGACGCCATCGCGTTGGACAACAGCGCGTCGCTGTTCGTCGACGCGGGCGCGTCGCTGGCGCTGTGCGGCGGCGGCGCGTCGTTCAAGCTGCTGCATGCCCGGGTGGCGGCCGGCGGGCGGTTGCGGGTCGGCGGCGGCGCCGATCTGGTCCTGGGGCAGGACAAGGCCCCCCGAAGGGGCCACCTTCAAGCTCCTCGACTGGAGCAACTGCAGTGGCGCGTTTGACGCCATCATCCTGCCGGAGCGGGGGCAATGGTCGACCAACAACCTGTATGTCGACGGCACGATCGCCTCGCTGCCGTACACCTTGCCGGCCGACTACCGCCTCTACACCTGGACCAATGCCCTGGGCGGCAGCTACATGAGCGGCGGCAACTGGGCACCTTACGGCCCTCCCGGCACGAACGACACCGCGCGGCTGGCCACCGCCACCGTGTCTCCCATTTTCCTGAGCCACCCCCGGCTGACGAACCATACCCTGCAGGTGACGGGCAACGCGGTGGCGCTCGATCTCAACGGCCGTTCGCTGCCGCTGCTGAACTTCTATTCCGGGACGACCTATGCCAACTGGGGGCTTGTCTGCGGGCCGGGATCGCGGCTGGCGATCACCAACAGCGGGCCGCAGGCGGCCATCGGCACGCTCGGCGCCACGCTCGCGGCCAGCGCCAACCTGTTCATCGACGGGCAGGCCGAACTGGAGGTCGCCGGGCCGGCCACACGGCTGACCGGCGCGCACCTGCGCATCCACGAAGGCCGGCTGGATATCCGGGGGGGAGCCCAGGCGGTGTTCGGTTCGGATCCGGCCCGCAGCACGGTGACGCTCAATGGCAGCGACACGCTGGCCCAGACGCCGCTCATGACCATCGACGGCGCCGATTCGTTGTTTAACGGCGTCGTGCTCTGGGTCAACAACGGAGCGATTGTCGTCACCAACGGCGGCGCCCTGAAGACGCTGCGGGCACTCAATCTAGGGCTGGAGGGTGGCACACGGGGCGGCATCGTGTTCTCGGGCGCGGCAACCACCGCCAGCCAGCTGTGGGGTATTACCCTGCGGAACGGCTACTGCCGTATCGAAAACGGAGCGTTGCTCGAGGCGCAGCCCACGATCGGTTCCGGGGCCGGCGGCACGGGTGAACTGGTGGTCACCGGCGCGGGGTCGGTGTTGAATGGCAGCTATCTTGAAATCTGCCGTACGCGCATCGTTCCCGAATATCCCGGCGCCCGGGGGACGATGGTGGTCGCCGACGGCGGCCTTGCGAACATCAGCTATGTCCTGATGCAGACCAACGGGCTGATCCGGCTGGATCAAGGTTTGATCAGTGCTACGTTCGTCGGCTACGACAACCGCTGCCTGATGCAGGGAGGACGGCTGGAGGGGGTGGGCACCTTCCGCAACTCCGGTTCGGGCGACCGCTGGTTCGAGAACAGCGCTGGCGTGATCGCCCCCGGCCTGCCCGGCGGCGCGCTGGAGTTGGCCGGGTGGCACTATCTAGTCAACCGTCCGCAGGGGGTGATCGAATTCCAAATCGCCGGCGACGGGCCCGGCGATCATGGACGCCTGCTGCTGACCCAGAGCGCCATGCAGCTCGACGGCGGCACGCTGCGCATCATCCTGGCCGACGGGTACCGGCCGGCTCGCCGCGCCACCTTCCAACTGTTCGATTGGTCGGGCGGCGGCAGCCTGAGCGGCGCCTTCGATGCCGTGGAATTGCCCGCTCGCGGCAACTGGCTGCTGGACAACCTCTATATCGACGGTTCGGTCACCCTCCTGCCGGATACCGGA
>JAAYZJ010000131.1 GCA_012514915.1 Lentisphaerota bacterium
GAGCGCGCGGGCCATGATGTCGGGCCCCGGGCCGATCACCCCCGTGAAGAAGCGGCGGTCGCCCGAGACGAGATCGTAGGTCACGGCCGTGCCAATGTCGACAACCAGGGCCGGTGCGCCATGGCGGGCGACCGCGCCCGCGATGTCGGCCAGGCGGTCGGCGCCGGTCGTCTCGGGATGCGCGTAGTCGAGCACCATCGGCAGGCGGCTGGCATGCGTCAGCCGTTCCGTCTCGATCCCGGCCTCGCGCCGGACCAGGCGACACCAGCCGTCGTTGACCGCCGGCACGACCGAGGCCAGCATGGCACCCTCGAACCGCCGCCGGCCAGCGGTGACCGCGCGCACAGCCGCCGCGCAGCGCGTCCGGTCGGCCTGCAGGCCTCCCCGGATGGCGACGACGCGTGAAATCCGCCCCCCCGCGTAGCAGGCCAGGGTGGTGGAGCTGTTGCCGACGTCGATGACCAGAACCGCCATGCCGCCTCCTCCCGCCTAGACGGCCACCCACTCCAGCGCCATATCGATGGCCGGCGCCGAATGCGTCAGGCAGCCCAGCGAAATCGCGTCGACCCCCGTGGCCGCCACCTCGCGCGCGCGTCCGAGCGTGATCCCGCCCGAGGCCTCGGTCCGCGACACCCCCCGCGCGAGGGCGACGCAGGCCGCCATGTCGGCGCAGCCCATGTTGTCGAGCAGCACCCATTCCGGACGGGCCCGCAGGGCGCTCGTCAACTCGGCCAGGGTCTCGACCTCGACCTCCACCGCCAGCCCGGGGAAGCGGCGCCGCGCCTCCTCGACCGCGCGGTCCAGCCGGTCGGGATCGTTGCCCGCCCACAGGCGCCGGTGGTTGTCCTTCATTAAGATGCGGTCGTACAGCCCGAAGCGGTGGTTGGCACCGCCGCCGCAGAGCACGGCGTACTTCTCGAAGACACGCAACCCCGGCGTCGTCTTGCGCGTGTCGAGGATCAGCGTGCCGAACTCGCGGACCGCGGCCACGAACCGGCCCGTCAGGGTGGCGATGCCGCACAGGCGCTGCATGAAGTTCAGCGCCGTCCGCTCCCCGGTCAGGATGGCCGCCGCCGGCCCCCGGAAGCGGATGATCGCGTCGCCGGCGGCCGCCTCGCCGCCCTCGGCGATGACCGTCTCGCAGACGACGGCGGGATCGACGGCTCGCAGGACGGCGGCCGCTACGGCGCCGCCCGCCACGCGGCAGGGCTGGCGGGCCAGGATCTCGCCCGTCGCCAGGCGGTCGGGCGGCACGAGAGCCAGCGTGGTCGCATCGCCCGTGCCCACGTCTTCGTCCAGCGCCCGCGCGATGGCCGCGGCCACCCGCGGATCCTCGGCCAGATCAGGCAGTTTCATGGTGCGCTCCATCGGCAGTGTCCGGTTCAGAAACCATGCGCGCTACTATCGCATGAATCGCCCGGCGGCACAAGCGCGCTAAACGTTGCCGAGGCCGCTGGTGACCTTGAAGACGGCCGAGAGGATGCTGATCGCCACGAAACCGACCCCGCCCGCGACAAAGACGATCAGAATCGGCTCGATCGCCGTCGTGAAGATCTTGATGTTGCGGTCGAGTTCGTTCTCGAAGCGGCGTCCGATGTGGTTGAGGGCGCCCGGCATGTCGCCCGTCTGCTCGCCGATCGCCAGCAGGTCGGTCATCACGCGGGGAAACACCTTGCCGGCCGCCAGCGGCCCCGAGATCGACGTGCCGTCGGTCACCCGCTCGCGGGCGCGCCGCAGCTCCTCGGCGATCACCACGTTGCCGACCGTCTCCTCGGTGATCCTTAGGGCTTCGAGGACGGTGACGCCGTTGGCGAGCAGCGTCTGCAGCGTGCGCGCGAAATTCGCGTAGATGCTGTTCGCGATGATGCCGCGGACCAGCGGCAGGCGCAGTTTCAGCCGGTCGAAGATCCGCCGACCCGGCGGCGTGCGCAGGTAGCGCCCGGCGGCGCCGGCCAGCAGGACGAGGACGATCGCGACCAGAATGCCGTAGCGCTGGGTGAACGCGCTCGTGCCGATCAGAATGCGGGTCGAGAGCGGCAGGGCGATCTTCATGCTCTTGAAGACCTCCATGAACTGGGGCACGATCTTGGCCATGGCGAAGATCACGACCCCGATGCCCATCACCAGCACGATGATGGGATAGGTCAAGGCCTGAATGATGCGCGACCGCATGGCCGTCGTCCGCTCGTAGTGCTCGCTCAGGCGCAGCAGGACATCGGCCAGCGCACCGCTGGCCTCGCCGGCGCGCAGCATGTTGCCGTAAAGCATGGGAAAGGTGGCCGGGTGCGCCCGGACGGCATCGGAGAGCGCCTCCCCCTGGATGATCCGGTCGCGCAGATCGGCGGCGATATGCGCCTCGGCCGTGTCGCCCCGCCCCGCCAGGCAGTTGAGCGCCTTGCCCAGCGTCATGCCGGCCGCCAGCAGATCGCTGAGTTCGGCGGTGAACAGCATGACCTCGTGCGGACGCATGCGGTCCTTGCCGCGCGAGAACTTCCACCAGGCCGTTCCGGCGGCCGACGCCTGCGGGCGCGCCTCGGCCACGGAAACGGGCACCTGGCCGAGCCGCTCGACCGCCAGCAGCGCGCCGCGCCGGTCGGCCGCCTCGACGGTCCCCTCCACGCGTGCGCCCGCGCGATCGAGCGCCACATAGGCGAAATGGGGCATCCCTAGTCGCCCTCCTCGGTGACGCGCAGCACCTCGGCGATCGTCGTGCTCCCGTTGAGCACGCGGCGCCAGCCGTCGTCGCGCAGCGTCCGCATCCCCTGCGCCAACGCCTGCTCGCGGATATCGGTCGAGGAGGAGCGCGCGATGACCAGCGACTCGATCTCGTCGGTGACCTGCAGCAGCTCGAAGATGCCGCCGCGGCCGCGGTAGCCCGTCTTGCCGCAGCGGTCGCACCCCGCCGGCTCGTGGATCGTCTCCCCCAGCCGGACAAACGGCGGCAGGGCGATGCCGCCGGCATGCTGCGCCTCCTGCGGCACCGGCCGGCGGCAGGCCGGGCACAGGCGGCGCACCAGCCGCTGCGCCATGACCGCCGCCACGGCGGAGGCGACGAGAAAGGGCTCCACGCCCATGTCGATCAGGCGCACAAACGCGCCGGCGGCGTCGTTGGTGTGCAGCGTGCTCAGCACCAGGTGGCCCGTCAGCGAGGCGTTGATGGCGATCTCGGCCGTCTCCGCGTCGCGGATCTCGCCCACCATCACAATGTCGGGATCCTGTCGCAGGAACGAGCGCAGAATCCGCGCGAACGTCAGCCCGATGTCGCTCTTCACCGCCACCTGGTTGACGCCCGGCATTTCGTACTCGATCGGATCCTCGGCCGTCAGAATGCGGACGTCCATGCGGTTGATCTCGTGCAGAAAGGCGTAGAGCGAGGTCGACTTGCCCGAACCGGTCGGCCCCGTGACGAGCACGATGCCGTTCGGCCGGTGGATGATCTTCTCGATCCGCTGCTGGTCGCCTTCGTGCATCCCCAGCTCTTGCAGCTTGACGAAGCTGCCGCTCTTCTGAAGCAGACGGAGGCTGACACTCTCGCCGTAGGTGGTCGGCATGGTGGAGACGCGGATATCGAGATCCTCGCCGTTGACCCGGATGCCGATGCGGCCGTCCATCGGCAGGCGCTTCTCGGCGATATCGAGGTTGGCCATGACCTTGAGGCGCGACGTGATCGCCGCCTTGAGGCGGTTGAGCTGCGGAGGGACGTCGACCTTGTGCAGCATGCCGTCGATGCGGTAGCGGATGCGCAGTTCGGTCTCCATCGGCTCGAAATGGATGTCGGTGGCCTCCTGCCGGTCGGCCTCGGCGATGATCTGGTTGACGAAGCGGACGA
>JAAYZJ010000132.1 GCA_012514915.1 Lentisphaerota bacterium
AGGCCCAGCCGAGGGCCTCCCAGGCCCCCACCAGTGTCGGATCCTGGCGCAGCGCCTCTTCCAGGTAGGGAATGGCGGTCGTGTAGTCCTCGCCCTGGAACAGGATCAGTCCTTTGTACAGCAGCGCCTTGGGCACGGGGACGTCGACATCGCCCGAAGTCTGGGCCTCGGCGATCGCCTCGTCGATGAGCGTGCGGTCGATGGCCGTCAACACCGGGTCGAGAAAGGGCGCATCGGCCCGGGCCGGGGCGGCGCACACGCCGATCAGCACACCGAGCGCACCTGCCGCCAGGCGCGCCACCATCCGTCTTCCCGATCCCGGGTCGTTGTTTCGTCTCATGAACGCTCCCGCTTCCTGGCGCACGCGGCGCCGTACCGGCGCGTCAACGCCAGCACTCCCGCATGACCGCCCCGGCCAGCCGCTCGGCCCCGTCCTTCGAGAGATGCACGCCATCGGGCGAACGCACCTGGATGATCTGGCCGTCGGGGCCGACGAGCGTGGCGGTGTAGGACGCCTTGGTCCGCCGCCGGAGGGTGGGGCGCGGGTCGAAGAGTGTCACGAAGGGGCGCTCGCGCGCCACCTCGGCCAGCAGCGCGTTCAAGCGCTCCGCGTACCGCTGGTGCGCCGGCTGCTGCATGTCGGGAAGCAGGATCCAGATCACCCGCCGGGCGCCCTGTTCCGCGAAACGATCCATCATGCGCCCCAGGCGGGCGGCGTAGGCCGCGTCCCAGGCTGCCGACCCGCGCGGGATCGTCACCCCGGCGTCGCTCAGCAGCGTCTGGTCATCGTTGGCCCCCAGCATGACCACCACGGCGCCCGGCCGGTGCGCCTGCATCAGCTCATCGACCTTGCCGAACCAGTCGAAGGCGTCGAGCCGGACGAGGCCCGACCCCAGCGACGCGAACGACGCCGCCTCGATGTCCGCTTGCCGGAAGGCCTTTTCGAAAGCAATCGACAGGAGCTTCATCATCGAATCGCCGACCATGAGCACCGGTTCGCGTTCCGAGCGCTCCTCCGCGCCGGCTCCGGGCGCAGCCGGCTCGGTCGCCTCCTGCGCCTCGATCCCGCTTCCCGCCAGCAGAAGCATGCCAACCAGCAACCTCATCCGTTTCATCGTCTGTCTCCTCTCGGTCCTGTTCACGTTCCCGCCTTGCGGTTGAGCCACTGCCCGGCCGTCGCCGAGACGGCCGCGCGGAACCGGTAGGCGCCCGTGGCGCGGGACATCACCTCCAATGGGCGGTTCAGCCGGCGGAGGGCATCCCGCCGCCAGCCGAATTCGGCCAGCGAGGCGCTCTGATGCATCGCGACCCCGTTCAAGGCGACCATGATACCATAAAACACGCCGACGCAGAGCAGCGTGCGCGTGATCGGGACGTCGCGGCCACTTGCGGTTTGATCCGGTTGTTCCTGTGGTTCCATCGCTCGTCTCCTGCTGCCCACGCGCGGGTCGCCGCGCGCCGGTTAGAATTGAAAATAGATGAACGGCGCCACCCCTTCGGGGCTGAGCGCGAGGATGATCGTCAGGGTCAGCGCGGCGATCGCCCCCTGCCAGAACACCGGCAGCGCGTTGAACCGCCGCCAGACACCGCGCGCCCGATCGCCGTCGAGCGCCTGCAGCGCGAAGCCGACTCCCAGGACAACCAGCGCGCGCGGCGTCCACAGTGTCGCGGCGCCTTCCCAGCGGCAGAGTCCGCGCAGCATTTCGCCGCAGGCGGAGAGGTCGGTCGCGCGGAAGAGCAGCCACGAGAAGCAGACGACATGGAAGGTC